>JALTPW010000080.1 GCA_026999335.1 Chromatiales bacterium | reverse complement strand
TCAAAGGGCTTGAGAGTGAGGTAGTTGTTCTTGTCGATATGCCTAGACCTGGGCATAGCGAGACCCTGCGTTCGCTTCACTATGTTGGGATGAGCAGGGCACGCGCGCTGTTGAGCATGATCTGTTGTTGATAGTGCTTGTGGGTACGGTCTCCTGAATACATTGGATCTACTTCGGCAAGGACGGGGATCGGTTATCTGCAGGAGCAGGAAGGCATACACCTGGAAGTCAAAGCCCGGAAGGTAGCCTAGGTGCCGTGTGGCAGCGTATTTGCGGCAATTTTCAGTGGTGATTAGCAACAATTTCTGAATATGGTATTTTTCATGGCAGTATCGCTTACATGTGTGCTGCCTTGCAATAATGTTTCTGTTTTAGTAACTTAGCTCCCTTCCGAACATTTTACAAGGTGTAACATGTCATCGAATAGACCCCACGTAGAAGTCGTGTCAAGAAAGGGCAGTCGAATAAAGCTTGAGCTTGAAATAGATTTACAGGGATCGTTATTAGACATGGAAGAAGCCATATTGTTGGGTTGCAATGAAATAGGAAGTCAAGCGACGGGCGAAGCCTTGAAACGATTTGATACCGATGGAAGCCCAATCGAAGTTTGCGGAATAAAATTCACGTCCAGAACGCAGACGAATAGAAAGTATTACACGCCGTATGGAACGACCGAGGTAAAGCGGCATGTGTATCAGAGTTCGAAGGGCGGAAAAATCTATTGTCCTCTGGAAGTATCGGGCCGAATCATTCAAAGTGGAACACCGCGCATGGCGAAGATGTTGTCGAGTAAATATGCCCGATTGAATGCGAACGAGACACGGGGAGACCTGGAAGAGAATCATGGTTGTAAGGTATCAAATTGCTACTTGCAACAAGTGGCAGAACAAGTGGGGGCGATAGCCCAAGCGAAAGAAGAAGTGTGGGAATATGAGCCGCCCAAGTTAGAGGAAGAGGTCGAAACGATCAGCATGAGCTTGGATGGGGCAATGGTATTGATGCGAGATGGCCAATGGCGAGAAGCGATGGTTGGTTCAATCTCCTTGTATGATGGTGAAGGCGAACGATTGCATAGTATTTATCTGGGCGCCTCGCCAGAATACGGTAAACAGTCATTCAAGAAACGATTTGAAGAAGAGGCGAGGCGGATAACGGCGTTTTATCCGGAAGCAAATCGAGTCGGCATTGCCGATGGCGCGGTGGAGAACTGGACGATATTGGATCCGTTGACGCAGTATCAAGTATTAGATTTTTATCATGCCACGGAATATTTGGCAGAAGCGGCCAATGGCGCCTACCCGGAAAAGACCGGAAAACCGAAACGTAAGGCGTGGTTAAGGGAGCAGTGCCATCGTCTCAAGCATGAAGAAAATGGTGCTCAAGCGGTACTCAACGAACTAAAAAGGGTCAGTCGCAAGCGATTAACACAAAGTATCAAAGAAAAGGTCACCGATGCCGTGAGATACTTCAAAAACCATCTGTCAATGATGAGCTATGCGGACTACAGGGAAAAGCACTTTCCAATTGGCTCAGGTGTGACGGAGGCGGCGTGTAAAACGCTCATAAAGCAGCGCTTGTGTCGTTCGGGCATGAGATGGAAAGATAAAGGATTAAAAACAGTATTGAGTTTACGATCATTAGTATTAACGAAAGACAGATGGAAACAATTCTGGGATCGCATCGACCAATATGGGGCTGCAGCCTTGCGTTGATACATTATTGAAAGGCAGTAACCCCTTACATCTTGCATATTTAGGAACGTGCATATAATAATTTCCCGATCTTGCATCCCACCTTCAGCC
>JALTPW010000079.1 GCA_026999335.1 Chromatiales bacterium | reverse complement strand
TGATTTCCCTCAGCATTCCATCTTCTCCCGCGAAAACACCCCGTACAACACCGGCAGCACGAACAGTGTCAGCAGGTTCGGCGAGGCAGGGTGAAACTGAAAATGACATCATGTCAAGGCCTCACCCTAAATAACTTTGTCTAAGCCCCTGTAATTAGGGGCTTTTTTTATTCGTTCAAGGTATGAATGACGTGTCGTAGATTTTCGGGGAAAATCGATATTGGATATGTTGCTGATTGTGTAAGTTATTGAATCTCAGTAAGTTAATTCTTGTTTGCGAGGCGGGTTCAATATTTTTGTTGTCAGATAGACAGTCGTAAGCTGCTGAATAATAAGTGAATTTCTGATGATTTATATTGAATTCATGGCCCTCAATCAGATGAATGTGGTTTGAAAAATCATTGCGGTTAACATATATATTAACTATAGTTTGGTTCCGATGTGAAAAACGATAAGCTTAAGGACAGCTATAAGGGGTCTAAATTTACAGTCATACACTGTGAAGGGGCGTTAGAAAGCTATGTTACGGCTCTAAATAGTGTAAATGCCGGAAAGGAAGGAAAGAAGCATGAGTCGTTTACACGCGGGATCATTCTGCAGATAGAAAGGCTTGCTGATGGGCAGAGAATGTCTAGAGAGAACTTTCCTCAAGAAGGTGACTTGCCTAAAAGAAAAGGTCAGCAGAAAGCCAAGAAGTTTAACGCGCTGAAACGAATACCAATTCGAGGTTATTGTTGGTTATCAGGTAGACATAATGATACGTATTTCATTAGTCATTATGTCTATAAGGATTATGATGATCTTAGACCGCGTGATACGAACAGAGTTGGAGTCAACTGGCGAAGAATCGAGGAGAATGGAGATGAACGCTAAAGATATGTTTTTTTCTGAAGACAAAAATTTCAGTACGGCAGAAGAAAGAACATATGCACGTGAAGAGCTTGTTTATAACGTGACTGAAGATATCTTGGTGGCGCTCGAAGACTTGAGCGTTAGTAAGAAAGAGCTTGCTCGTCGCTTAGGGAAATCTCGTTCTTATGTCACGCAGATTTTAAGTGGTGCGCGTAATATGACTCTGGGAAGTCTCTCCGATATTTGCTTTGCATTGGGAATAAAACCAAAAGTGACAATTCCGGTTGAGTCTGTATTGGGTAGCCTGGAATCTGCCGGTAAAAATCTTTGGGCAACGGAAGAAATCAAATTGAAGACAGGTGAGCTGATTCGCAAGTCTAAAAATGTGTTTGACTGCCGCGATCCTAAGGTATGGGAGAATCAGGCGGCTTAATGATGAATAGTTGTTTGAAAAATGCTCAAAACAGCCTCTGTATTCAATCGATAAATCTGAAAGAAAGCAAAGTATTTGTCAGGGATAGCATAGATATTCCAACTTTGGATAGAAGTGAAACCGCTGCACAGAGTTTCAGATCGATTGTCAGGATAGAAGAAATTTCATTGACTGATCCTGAAGGTGGGGAGGATATTTGGGATTATCGTTTTATCTATTCCGTAGGTGTTCGCCTGATCTTTTCGAGTGAGAAAGAAGAGGGTGCTAAGGATGAGTACAAGCCAATAGTAGAAATCATAGCTGTGTTTGAGGCTAAATACCTATCTAAGACTCAGTTGAAAAAAGATGAGCTTAAGGCTTTCTCTGCTGATAATGTAGGCTATCATGTATGGCCGTATTGGCGCGAGTATGTGCAGTCTACTTGTGCAAGGATAGGATTGTCACCAGCCTTCGAGGTGCCTGTGTATATTGTCTCCCAAAAAAATGAAAAGAGTGAGGCGGACAAAAAAGCGTGAAA
>JALTPW010000078.1 GCA_026999335.1 Chromatiales bacterium | reverse complement strand
ACATCACCGCCGGTTCGTTCACCGCCGAGTCTGTCGGCAATGTTTATGTTGAAGGCCATGAAGATGAAATCCTGGTGCAGGAAGTCCTCCACAACGTCAAGGTGCCGACCGACCCCCAGTCCGGTCAACCGGCCGGTCAGCGGGTGCATGCGCCGTTCACCTTCACCTGTTCGCTGAACAAGTCCGTGCCCATGATCTACAACGCCCTGGCCTCCGGTGAACTTCTGCCCACGGTGGTTGTAAAGTGGTACCGCACCTCTTCTGACGGTAAACAAGAGCACTTTTTCACCACCACCCTGACCGATGCGATTGTTGTGACGGCCGATCTGACCCTGCCGCATGCGCAAAATTCGGACAACAGCGACTACACCCAACTGCTGCAAGTCAGTCTGGCGTACCGCAAGATCGATTGGGAACACACCGCCGCCGGCACCTCGGGTTCCGACGACTGGCGTGCGCCCGTCGAGGCCTAAACAGCCACGATGTTATCGCACAGGGAAGGCCGTTGCCTTCCCTGTGTTTATTTCATGCCCGGACAGAAACTAAAACATGGACGCAACCCCCTCAATCAAAACGGATCAACGCCACGACCTGGAGTTCTCCATCGACCTGGACGGCCAGCCACGAGACAGCCTGCGACTGACCGGATTCACCTGGGAAGAGGGCCTCTCCAGCCTCTACCACGGCACCGCCGCCCTGGCCAGCCGCGATCCCGACATCAACCTCAATGACTGCATCGACCGCAATGTCACCCTCACCCTCAGCAGCAAATACGACGCCCGGCCCCGCTACCTGCACGGCATCGTCGAACGCATCACCACCCTCGGCTTCGCCGGCCACTGGGCCGAGTATGAAATCAGCATCCGCCCCACCCTGTACCGCCTCGGCCTCACCTCGGATGCGCGCATCTTCCAGCAGATCAGTGTGCCTGACATCGTCAAAAAGATTCTCACCGAACACGGCGTCCAGACTATTGAATTCCGTCTCGCCGACAACCATCGAGTGCGGGAATATTCCGTCCAATATCGGGAAACATCTCTGGTCTTCATCGAGCGCCTGCTGGCCGAAGAAGGTATTTTCTACTACTGGGAGCATACCGACAGCGGCGCCAAACTCATTCTCACCGACCACAGCCAGCAGGGCACGCTCCTGAAAACCCCTGAACTGGCCTACAACAACAGCCCCAGCGGCGCCTTCAAAGGGCCATTCATCCACGCCCTGAGTTGGTGCGAAGCCGTGCGCTCCACCGACCTGCTACAAGCCGATTACTGCTTCAAAAAGCCCCATTACAACCAGCAACACACCAGCGTCCGCCAACGCGAAGGCGGCGAGCCCAATGTCTATAGTCTCTACAACGCCTATGGCCGTTACAAAGACGACGACACCGGCAAACGCTTCACCCACTATCAGCTCGATGCCACCCGTAACGATGCCTCCCTCGGTACAGGCAAGAGCAACGCCCTGCACCTCAGCGCCGGGCACATTTTTGACCTCACCGGGCACCCCAACGACACCCTCAACCGGGACTACCTGCTCACCGGGGTTACACATACCGGTAAGCAACCCCAGGCCCGAGAGGCTCTGGCCGGCCAGGGCAGCACCACCTACAACAACGACTTCACCCTCCATGCCCTCGGCGCCTATAGCTGGCGGCCACAGGCAAAAACCAAGCCCCGCATGGACGGCCCGCAAATGGCCCATATCGTCGGCCCGCCGGGCGAAGAGATCTACTGCGACGAGCACGGCCGGGTCAAGGTGCAATTCCCCTGGGATCGGCAAGGCCAGCGCAACGAACACGCCAGT
>JALTPW010000077.1 GCA_026999335.1 Chromatiales bacterium | reverse complement strand
ATGCCTTGCGGCAGGGTGCTGACGGTGTTTTCCTGACTGGCTGCCGCAGTGGTGACTGCTTTCATCGTCTCGGCAATGACTGGGTGGATCAGCGTATTACCCATCATCGCAAGCCTTATCTTAAGCGTTCGGTTCCTCACCAACGGGTCAGGCGATACTGGGCTGCGACCTCGGATCACAAACAACTGGTTAACGAAATCGAATCCTTTTGTCAATCATTGCGGGATATTTCTCCTGCGGATGCAACGACTGAGACACAAGATGTGTTGCCTGGCAGTGAGACGAAGGAATAAGGCCATGCAGATATTTCAATATCTTGGACAGGCATTCTGGTACCTTCTTTTTATCGCCTTCATTGGCTATTTTTCAATGTCTCCCGCCTATACTTTTATGGAGCCAGATCAGGCATTGATTAAGCTTGCCTTTAATCATTCCGGGAAGTTAAAACTGCCGTGCCGGGAGTTTACGGCGGAAGAACAGGCCGCAAAGCCGAAACACATGCGTATAAAGTTCGATTGTCCCAGGGAGCGTTCCCCCGTCTATGTGATTATGAAAATTGATGGGAAGCTTATTTTTGAAAAAACCATTAGTCCAGCGGGTTTTGCAAAGGATTTGTCTTCGCCCTTGTATGAGCGGATTTCACTAAAGGCTGGCCAATATCACTTATATCTCGGTATGCGGGATCATGTCGATACTGAAGGCCTTGACTATAAGTTCAAAGGCCCTATTACGTTGGCGGCATCACAAATTCTGGTGATCGGCTTCGATTCTGAGCACAATGAGTTTACATTTCAGTAAATTATCGGCGGGGGTTCATGTGGCAGTTAAGTAGCAGGTGCTATAAGAGACAAACTGGAACAACGATATGAAGAAAGAGCTTGTCGGCATTATAACCACAGTGTTGTTGTGTGTACAGAAGATAACGTTAGCTTACGAGGGCTATTGATGAGCAAAAATTATTCCTATGTATTGCCAGAGCCTGATGAAGAATCACGCCGACTTTCCGCAGGTTGGCTGATATTGGGCATTTCGGCGCTGGTAGCCGCAGGCTTGCTCGCCATCCTTCTGGTAATGGCGCGCACGCCCTATATCAAGGATATTTTCCCCTGGAATAATTTTTTCAAGACCGCGATGGTTGTTCACGTCGATCTTTCCGTGCTGATGTGGTTTTTACCCTGTGCTGGCATGATCTGGAGCTATAATTCCACTCGCCGGCACCTCAAAACGGGGTGGGTGGCGCTGTGCCTGGCGTCTCTCGGTACGGCCATCGTTGCGGTGTCGCCATTTCTGGGTTCCGGCGAGCCCCTGATGAATAATTACTTTCCCGTCATTGACAGTCCTGTGTTTCTCACCGGGATGGTCTTGTTCGGGATCGGTTTTACGCTGTTGGTCATGCGCAGCTTGAGCCTTGGTTGTTCACCGATCGGATCATTGGGCGATGGTACTGCGGGGCTGCGTATTGGTATATACACGGCCTCGATTTCCTCTATTGCCGCCGTGGGCGCATTGGTTTGGGCTTATTTCCTCATCCCTGATTCCGTTCAGGGTTGGGAATATTATGAGGTTCTGTTCTGGGGCTCCGGTCATGTATTGCAGTTTACTCATACTCTGTTGATGATCGTGGCCTGGTTGTGGCTGGCCAGTGTCAGTGGTGTGCGTATCACGCTGTCTCCACGCCTGACGAGTCTAATTTTTGCTCTTGGCGTTGTGACGATCCTCATTACACCTTATATTTACCTGAGTATCGATATCATGTCGGTTGAGTCAGCGGTCTGGTTTACCCGCTTGATGACCGCTGACTCAACCG
>JALTPW010000076.1 GCA_026999335.1 Chromatiales bacterium | reverse complement strand
CTACACAGTTTCTAATACCTAAGTTGAGCGATTCTTAAGGGTCAAAAACAATAAAAAAACCCACTTAAAGGGCGATAGATACTTGTTATAATACAGTTGCGAAAGAAACAAAATCTATCACCCAATAAGTGAGGTATTCATGAAACAAATTATGAAGCAAAACAAATTCAAAAGCAAGGGGGAAATAACCAGAGTTGGAGTAACTAAAGACACAATAACAGGGAGAGGGGGATTGGCATTATTTGTACGTTACTTAAGCAGCATCAACATATATGCAATATTGCTTGAGCACTTTAGCTGGATACGCAAGAGCATGAAGGGAAAACCGGTATGGAACATATTCAAGCAGATATTCTGTTTTTTCTATGATGGCACGAGCAGGCATCTGGTATATTTTGATCAATTAAAGAGAGACGAAGGATATGCAGCGGTTATAGAGAGCAGAGAGGAAGACATGGTCAGCTCACATCAGATAAAGAGATTTTTCAGGGTATTTTCATGGATAGCGGCAGGAGCATTCAGGGAAATATTGAAACGTTTGTTTATATGGCGGTTAAAGATAGAGAAACCTGATGTAATCAATTTAACCCTTGATACAATGGGAATGAATAACAATGAGGCAAAGAAGAGGCATGGAGTTCAGCCGACGTATAAGAAGTATTTGGGATTTCAACCGTTACAGATAATCTGGAATCGTAAGATAGTGGATGCGATATTTCGGGGCGGGAAGAAGCACAGCAACTGGGGCAACACGGCAGTTAACATGGTGAGGGCTCTTGTGAACCTTATAAGAAAGGAATATGATCCGAATGTCACAATAATACTGAGGATAGACAGTGGTTTTTTTGATGAAGTAAATCTGGAGGCATTCAACAAGCTGGACATAGGGTTTATATGTACGGGCAAGATATATGAAAAGACGAAGGAATATATAAAGGGGCTCCCTGAAGATGGATGGCAGACATATGATAACGGACATCAACAGTGGGATTATATAGAGTTTGGATACCGGTATGACAGTTGGAAGAAATTCTACAGGGCAATATATACGAGGCCTGTGTATGAAGGCAGGCAGAGATTATTAGAGTTTGCCCGTCCTGACAATATCATACTGACAAACATAGGAGTGAATCCTAAGGTGGTAGAGAATCTCAGCGCAGAGAAACAGGAGGAAATAATAAAGGCGGAGAATATTATAAGGAGTCACCATGAGCGTGGAGCGGATGAATTGCCACATCGGGGGATAAAGGATTTTGGATTTGAAGAGCTGCCGTTTAAGAGGTTTTCAGCCAACAGCGCATTTTACTACTGCATGGTTATATCATTCTTTTTATTTGAGACATTTAAGGAAGACGTATTAGAAGAAGTTATACCGGTTACAAGCTATGCGACAACGGTGAGGCGGAAGGCGTTGGATTTTGCAGCCAAGATTGTAAAGACTGCTGGAGAAATAATCTTAAAAGTAACGCAGACGGTTATGGATACGTTGCGATTTAAGGACATATGGGAAAGGTGTCAGAATCCGATACCAATAGTTGTTTAACAGCAAAAGAATTAAAGGATGCTGGGATGGAACAGGACAGGTGTGTCTGGATTCTGCAATTTTTACCATAAACTTGCACCTTGTGAGGCAGTTAGGGCAAAAAACATAATCACAATCGAGAAAAAACGTCCGTCTTAGAGGTTTGCCTGTTTTGAAAAGATAAAAAGTGCGAATTTTGGCAGGCGAGACTGTTTAATAAAAAAGAATCGCTCAATTTAGGTAAAAAGTATCACAATGAGTTCCTGAAAAAAGATTTACACCTTTTTCT
>JALTPW010000075.1 GCA_026999335.1 Chromatiales bacterium | reverse complement strand
GCGGCCAACACCTGCAATACCGCCGTATCCGCACGCTCGACGTCAGAACCATCCAGCGTCACAGGGTGTTTTGCGGCCAGCGCTTCCAGCAGATGCGCACGCAATTCACCTACAACAGAGATATCCAGCATCTCGTCACAGACGATATGGCTCACCGTCTCTGCTTCGCTATTTGAGGTTTTGTCACTCACTCATTCGTTCCCGTCGTGGATCACCACCTGTGAATCTCACCACAGCTATCGGCAATGACTTTTAATGCTTTAGCGGTCTGGGTGTTTTTCTGGAGGGCCGGTCAGGATGGGATAAACCACCACCGACTAAAATAGGTGGGTTAGCAGATTCGCTGCTGATGACTTTAGTCATCAGCCCACATGAGTCAGAACATTAAAGTAAATATTCCCACTCTAAGGGGCGGGGTATTGGGAGGAATTCACCCGCTATGCATTGTTCAACGCTTGTTCGCAGCACCAAAAATTGGCGCTTTTCTTAAAGAACCTACTTTTGGTAGGCGAGCTGTGGGGAATTGACTCCCCAGAGATTAAAACGGAAAACATCGTGCGCACAGCGCACGCTACAAGCAGGGGTCGTGTGCGCCGTGCGCACAACACAGATATCCAATGCCTCTGCGTACTCCACGCCCCTGTGGTGAATAGTGACTGACAGGCCTCCCCTTCACAGGGACACCAGGATCGGATCATCCCGTGCTCCCGGCCACCGCCGAGCCGGATTACCTGAAAGCGTTCATCGCGCGGGTGCTGACGAACTGAGGCTCGGTATTCACCACAGGGGCACAGAGAATGCGCTGAATTCAGTCCCTCTCTGCACCCCGTATCCCGGGGTGAAATGAACGGAAAACATCGTGCACACAGCACACGCTACAAGCAGGGGTAGTGTGCGCCGTGCGCACAACACGGATATCCAATGCCTCTGTGCACGCCACACCCCTGTGGTGAATCGTTCTACTCCGTTACAGTTAATTTGCTAAATCAACATTCCCATCCCAAGGGGCAGGGTATTGGGAGGAATTCACCCGCTAAAACAGGTGAGTTAGTTTCACGGACTGAAAATCCGCATACGGCATTTCTAAGATGCAGTTATGAGTTTTTCTCCATAGTTTCATCGGCGCGCTGCCGGCTCTCATATATTGCTTTATATATAGCCATAGGTATAATATATATTTTTAGTTATGCATAGAGGAGACCGATAGCGCCATACTTAACTTGATTTATCTCTTATCTGTCTCGGCGAGACAGAATATGTTTCTTGTTAACACCAAAAGGAAAAGAAATGAAAATAACAACGGATATAAGCAATCAGTGTTTTTGCAGCCTAAAGGGTTATGCTTTAGCGGCAGCGGCAGTTTTGGCATTAATTTCACCCTCGTCATTTGCAGCGCCATTTATTTATATTGGTGATGCTTTTTCAGGCGTGAGGGTCGTCGACGCAGCAACAAACACAGAAACCACAAGGGTAAATACGAAGAGTTATAGTGAGGTTGCAATACACCCTTCGGGCGGAATCATCTATGCGCCAATGCGCAGTGGGGCGAGTTATATCGGGTCGCTGGAGGTGTATGACGCAAAGAATAATAATGCTCTGCTTGCAACAATTCCCATGGGTGTGCTGCCTAATAGTATTGTAGTACACCCCGACGGGGACTTTGTTTATGTCGCAAGCCAACATGAACAAGCGACGCCTGAGCGTGGCCCAGGGATTATTTCTGTTGTAAATACGAGCACCAATACCGTATCTGCAACAATAGAACTAGAACCTTATCAAAGCCGGCGGGGTCAGTCTCTATTTTTAGAAATCAATCCGGCAGGGAATATATTGTATGTGGGTTCAAATGCGAACCGCACGATAACAGCGTATGATACAAACACCCTTCAACCTGTCACTACAATCAATGTAGATTTCGAATTTTTTGATTTAGAAATACACCCTTCAGGTCAGTATCTCTACGCCGCCAGCAGCGAAGCTATCAAGGTGATTGACACCACAACGAATAGTGTTGTTGATTCCATTTCTGCTTATGTTGGTTATTTTAGCATCGCGGTTCATCCAGATGGGAATACTATTTATACGGCGAATTATGGGAATAGTTCGGTGTCAGTTATCGACGTCACTACGAATACCACGACGGCAACTATTTCGACGCCCTTTCCGCCCAGTCTGGCCATACATCCAAGTGGTGACTTTGTTTATGTCACTGGATACAACATCCCCGGCCCCGTGGAAGGGTTCGTGTCGGTCATTGATACTGCCAACAATCAGATAATCGATACGCTCCACATTGGTGGATTGCTTTTATCGATTGCTATTGGCCCCATGCTTGACCCCGTAGGTGGAGCGGCGGCTGGAATCTCCGCGATATCCGTAACCTGCACCAATTCCACTTCCGGGCAATCGGTCTCGATTGGTCTGGGGACTGAGAAAACATGGGATTGTGAGTCGAGTGGCCTGCAGGTGAATAGCGGCGACGCCATCGAAATGATGGTGACCGGTAACGCTGACTAACTGCTGACAAACTAAACTACCACCTACTAAAATAGGTGAGTTAGCGCATTCGGTGCTGATGGCTCAAGTCATCAACCTCGCACCGTCATAAACGCGCATGAGTCAAAACATGAAAATCAACGTCACCGTCTAAAGACGGTGGTTTTGACCAAGTTAATGGAAATAAAGCACAGCGAGGTTATTGCCTCGCTGTGCTTTTGAATTAAGGCGCTCAGGGTTAGTCGTAAAACTCTTTCGAGCATTATCACAGAAAGTCTCTGCTATTAGCCCAAAAATGGCGGTTCGCTACGGCTCATCAACCTCCTACAAGAGCCACCACAGATAGACATCAGGCGAAGATATCCACCAACCCCAGCCCGATAGAAATGGGTGGAGATCGCTGTTGCAACTCTCCATCACCACTCACCACCCCGTGAGTATCCGCCATGGCATCGTGGCGCAATCCATTTTCATTTTCTGCTTCCTGCTGCTGCCCGGCAAAAGATTCCTGCGAGACACTCGCATCGGCAAGATTCAGCCCCTGCTGCTCGAACATCTCACGCAGGCGCGGCAGGGCGGCATCCAGCGCCTCGCGGGCGGCCGGATTTTGTGCCGTGAAACTCACGCTGAGCTGCTGCGTATCTGAATAGATGATGCGCACGTCAATGGGGCCGAGATGACGTGGATTCAGCTGGATCTGAGCCTCACGGATTTCCTGATTGGCCAACCACACCATGCGCTGGCCAAGTTCCGCAGACCAGCCGGGCTGACCCATCGGGGTATTTACCGGCAAGCCCGGCAATGAACCCGGGCCGGTCAGTGCCCCAGCACGCACTTCACTGCCGCTGCCCGGCAGAAAGGCCGTGGCAGACAGATCCGGCGCAATGATACTGGTCGTGGTGTCCGCAGACACAGACAGCGGCGCACCCGGCCCGGCGCTGGTGACGGAAGAGCGGGATAGCGCCAGTAAACGGTCGATCTGCTGCTGGAACGGACGCGACAGGGGCTCACCAAGCAAGGCCTGACTCGTGAGCTGAGCCGCCATGCTGCCACGCACGGCCTGTTCCGTCAGCAGAGGAGCAGGCGTGATGCGCAACACCTCAGCCGCTTCTCCACGGGCATTCAATCCCAATGAAGCAGGCCGCTCCAGCCCCGCCTCCGACCGGGCACCACCGGCCAACGGCAAGACCACCGCTGCCTGACCCGACTGGCGGTACCGTGCATCAGCAAGGACAGGCCTGTCCCCGGATAACGGCAGGGATTTCACATCCGGCAGCGGCACGGGTGACGGGATCGCGCCAGCGGACAGCGCTGTACTGGCAGCCGGCACATCCGTTACCGGCATGGCTTGAGACAGATCTTGCACAGGCACATCGGACTGGGCCGTTACCCGCGATGTGCCATCACCTGCCGTGTCGGACAGGGGATCAGGCATGACCGACAACGCCTCAGAACCACCCTCAAACACCGCTGGAATCGGTGCATTCGGTGGCAAGGTATTGCCATCTTGTGGCGAGGATTGTCCCGGTGGCAAATTCCCGACCGGCAACGATGACTGCACCGCCGTATCGACCGCTGCCTCTTTTGTCGAGGACTCCGCCGGTGGCTGCAAACGCTGCGCCAACATGCCGGCAAAGATACCTCTGGGCGCCGCAGACGCGGCCACCACGGGCGTCGCGGCGATGGCAGGCATCATTGAGGGCGTAATAAAAGCGGCTTCGGCCATGGCAGTGGTCTTTTGCAAACTCCGGTCGGTTTCGTGCCACGATGCACAGGCATCGGCACGGATATCAGCGGTAATTGAGCAAAGATTATGCCAATGGCGTGGAATCAGCTGATTTGGTAGGAGCGGGCCATGCCCGCGATAAAAAGCCCATTCGCCACAGAGATACAAATACTGTTTTCTCTGTGCCTCTGTGGCATATGTCTTTTGTTGGTGGCCGGGCTATCGCGGGCATGGCCCGCTCCTACATCCGAGGAGATTACAGGGCCTCGAAACGGCCACTGCGCTGTGAACGCTCATCTTGTTCCCGCTGTTCCCGGCGTGAGGCCTGCTGTTCTTCAATGGCCTGATAGCGGGCAACCAGCGTATCGAGCATGCGCACCTTGCCACGCGAGGCGAACCACAGGGCGCGCTTGGCCTCGGCCTCCTGCGTGACCTGCACGACCTGCTGCCCCTGTTGTTCGATGGCCTGTCCCAGTTTATGCAGGAACTGCTGATAGTCCACCAGCTGTACCGCACCCATGCCCGCGGCACCGGCCTGTTGAAAACGCTGGCGATAGTCGTCACGGTAACGCCGGAGTTCCTCCAACTGCTGCTGCACCTGTCCCAGCCGGGCCCGGGCAACGCCCAGTGCCCGCGCCGCCTGCTGCTCGCGGCCTTCGGCAACCCGGACAACGGGTTTCAAACGCCTGGATTTTTTCATGATCCGTAACCACTCCCAGCAATTAATTTGGATTCATTTCAGCAACCGAACAACCACCGGTTTCTTGCCGTTGCCGCTCTTGGGAGCCTCGCCAAGCGGCAACGGCATACCAATATGGAAACCCTGAGCATAATCCACGCCAATTTCCTGCAAAATGGCAATGCACTCCTCGCTGTCGACGTATTCGGCAATCGTCGTCTTGCCCATGGCATGGGCAATGTCGTTCATGGAACGCACCATCGCCAGTTGCAGGGCATCACGCTGGATATCGCGCACGAAGGAACCATCGATCTTGACGCTGTCCACCGGCAGATCCTTGAGGTAGGCAAAGGACGAATAACCCACACCAAAGTCATCCAATGCCGTATGGCAACCCAGTGCACGTAATTGTTCGAGGAACTTCAGCGCGGCGCCAAGGTTGGCAATGGCCACGGTCTCCGTGACCTCAAAGGTCACCGCCGTAGGCGGCACGCTGTGCCGTTGCAAGGCATTGGTAATGACCTCCAGCATGCTCGCCTCACCGATGGATTCGGCCGACAGGTTGATGGAGAAATGCAGATTTGGCTGCGTTTTCAGCTGCTGACTCAGTGCCTCGATGGCATGCTCGATCACCCAGCGATCAATGGCGCGCATCAGGCCGAAACGTTCGGCGGCGGAAATAAAACCAGCGGGCTGAATAACATGGCCGTCTTCGTTACACATCCGCAACAGCACTTCGTAACGATTCATCTTGCCCGTTTTCAAGTCCATGATGGGCTGGCTGACCAGGCTGAATTGGTCGCGACTGATGGCTTCTTTGATACGTCGCGCCCAACCCATGTCCTCGGACATGGCGGTCAGATCCTGCTGATCCTCAGCCTCGTATAAGTGTACGCAGTTGCGCCCGGAACGCTTGGCGATATGACAGGCGATATCGGCCTGCATGAGCAGGTCTTCCTTACTGACCACGGACTGGCCGAACAGACTGATACCGATGGAGCAACCGAGTTGGATCGCCTTACCCTCATATTTGAAGACGTAGTCGGCGAGCAGGCGACGATGGGCTTCGGCGGCCTGCACCACATCCGTTTCATTGGTATCGTAGATCAGCAGGGCGAACTCATCACCCCCCAGGCGGGCGAGCAAATCGCTCTTGCGATTGCGCTGGCTAAGCATCTCGGTCACTTCCACCAGCACCTGATCCCCGGCGAGATGCCCGAGGGTATCATTGACGAATTTGAAGTTATCGAGATCGAGATAGAGCAGCGCATAATCACGTGGGCTGCCACGCCGGGCATTCTCTACCACGCGCTCCAGTTCATTGAGGAAATATTCCCGGTTATACAGGCCGGTGAGAGAATCATGCTCGGCCATTTTACGCAGATTTTCCATCATCGCCATGCGCTCACCGATGTCATCGACCAAGGCGATATACAGCGTTCGGCTTTCTATCTCCAGTTTGTTGACCTTGACTGACATGGGGAAACTGGAGCCATCCCGACGCACGGCGGTAACCGTTGTTTCGTGACCGGAAATACTCATCGAGGGTGATTTGCAGAGTTCGAGAAAACTGGCAAAAACACCCCCCGGAGACAACGGTACGATGCTGATGACCGGGCGTCCAATGGCCTCCTTGGCACGATAATCGAAAAGCTGCTGTGCGGCATTGCTGAAGGTTTCGATCATGCCATGCTCATCCAGCGTAATGATGCCCTCCGCGGCATTGTCGAGGATGGACTCCAGGCGCGTCTGGCGCGACTGAACCTGGCCCTGCATACGCAGAAACGCCTCCACCAACACCGCAGTCTCCTGGGTACGGGGCACCAGGGCCGGCAGATAATCTTCACCTTTGCCGTGGGCCTCCAGAGCCCGTGTCACATCAAGGATAGGCCGGCGAATCACCCGTTCAAACATGAGATAGGCGAGCAGCAGGATGGTGGCCATAAATGCGGTAAACAGCCAGATAACGGTGGACAGGGTATCGGCCGTATCCAGCGTGCGGATAATATTTTTTTCCGACAGACCGGCCATCTCCTGCCTCATGAGATCCAGAATCCCCCAGGCCTGATCGAGTATCGGGCGAATGTCATTGCGCAAAATAGGCAGATCCGTGCGCCAGTTTCTTGAGGTGTATATTTCCACCGCACGCCTGAAATCAGACTCATACTGCAACCTGATTTCCTGCATGGTCTGCAGGGATTCATCCAGCTGAAAATCCAGCTTGCCCAGCTCGCGATAGGCTTCCAGCTCGACCAACAACTCATCCACACGATCAATATAAATCTCGCGGTTGCGCAGATTGTTCGCCATACTGACAACCGGATCACCAAACACGCCGGAGCGATTGGCGACGAAGACCCGCACGGAACTGATCTGCTGCGCCCAGGCATAGCGCAGCTCATTCAATGCCCGCAGAATAACCGGCTGATCCGGTTTATCGGTCATCCCGGTCGCTTCGGCGATGGCCAGATTGACGGCCTGAATAAAGGCCACGTTTCCCGGTTGCAAGTCGTTGAGCAGGATGGCTGCGGCCGGGAAACGGGTTTCCACATCAGACAGCGCCGCCAACAACTTCTGGGTTTCTTCATCCAACCGCCGCATGGCGAAGACCAGATTGACGGCAAAATCATGGATAAAGGGATGACGACGCAGGGCATAATGCTCCGTCAGCTGGCGTGCCTGCAGCTTGGCCTCCGCCAGACGGACAAGGGTATTGCGATAAGACTTGGCATCCAGCATCAAGGGGTACTGATAAATAGCGCTTTCCGTCACCTGCAGGGAATCCGTCAGGGAATCAAAGGCCCAGCCCAAATCCTGATCCTCCTGAATCAGTTGAAAACTTTCCTGGGTCAGCAGGTGGACACGGTGCTGGGTGTATAGTGCCGCAGGCAATGACAGCATTGCCACCACGGCGGCTGTCAACAAAAATCGTGCGCGAATACTCTTGGCCATCACATAGACACCATCAGCGTTATCTGCAATACCTGATTAATTTAGACTTAATATCAACTTATCGTCCAAAAACACCTCCAGAATAGGTCGTACGTGCCACCCATCGAACTCGAGAATTCCTATAGAATCATTCCACTTTTTGCCAAATATTCATCAATGTCAATGATTCTGCTGCTCAACAAGCCCTTTGATGTCCTCTGCCAATTCACGGACGTCGACAATCGTCGCACCCTGGCCGACTTTATCGACATCCCCGGGGTCTATCCGGCCGGGCGTCTGGATCGTGACAGTGAAGGCTTGGTGATCCTCACGGACGATGGCGGCCTGCAACACCGCATCAGCCATCCCCGCCACAAACTGGCCAAAACCTACTGGGTGCAGGTCGAGGGTGAACCGGATCGACATGCACTGGAGCAGCTGAGCCGGGGCGTGCCACTCAAGGACGGCATGACCGCACCCGCGCAGGCCCGACTGATTGCCGAGCCCGATATCGGCGCACGCATGCCGCCGGTGCGTTACCGCGCCAGCATTCCCACCCGCTGGCTCGAACTGACCCTCCATGAGGGCCGCAACCGCCAGGTACGGCGCATGACCGCGGCGGTCGGCCACCCGACCCTGCGCCTGCTGCGCATACGCATTGGCCCGTGGTCGCTGGACGACCTGGCGCCCGGCCAGTGGCGGGAGGCGCAAATACCCGACGAATGGCGTAAAATACCGCACCATGAACAGGAAACCCAGGCTCGGCGTCACCGCCCTCATCACACCCCCGGTCACAAGGCGTCCCATTACAAGACCTCCCGTTGCAAGACCTCCCGTTGCAAGGAAAGTCCCACCCCGGGGCGCAGCGGAAAAAACCGGCGGCCTGCGCGTGATTAAGGGCATGTACCCACCATGACCGTATCAGCCAGCAAGCCGCCAAGCCCTGCCGCCGCCCCCCTGCCCCGGCACAACATCCTGGTGGGCGTCTCCGGCGGTGTGGACTCCGCCGTGGCGACCTACCTGTTACGCGAACAGGGTTTCGAGGTGCAGGGCATGTTCATGAAAAACTGGGACGAAGACGACACCGCGGACTATTGCTCGGCCGCAGTGGATCTTGAAGATGCCAGCAGTGTCTGCCAACAACTGGGTATCAAACTGCATACGCGTAATTTTTCCAGCGAATACTGGGAGCATGTGTTCAGTTATTTTCTCGACGAATACCGCGCCGGCCGCACCCCGAACCCGGACGTACTCTGCAACCGGGAAATCAAGTTCAAAACCTTTCTCGAGCACGCCCTGATGCTCGGCGCCGATCATATCGCCACCGGCCACTACGCGCGGGTGGAATACCGTGACGGCCACTACCGCCTGCTGAAAGCCCGTGACGGCAACAAGGATCAGACCTATTTCCTGCACGCCCTGGGCCAGCATCAGCTACAGCGGGCACTGTTTCCGCTGGGTGAACTGTGCAAACCGGAGGTGCGCCGCATCGCCGAACAACAGGGGTTCACCAATGCGGGCAAAAAGGACAGCACCGGTATCTGCTTCATTGGCGAACGTAAATTCAAGGAATTTCTCAGCCGTTTCCTGCCCGCCCAGCCCGGCGAAATGTGCACAGTGGAGGACGAGCCGGTCGGCCGCCACGATGGACTCATGTATTACACCCTGGGCCAGCGCCAGGGCCTGGGCATCGGTGGCAGCCAGGGTGGCAGCGGCGACCCCTGGTACGTGGTGGACAAGGACCTCGACAACAATAGACTCATCGTCGCCCAGGGCCACGATCATCCACGCTTGTTCCGTTCCGAACTCACCGCCAGCCAACTGAACTGGATTGCCGAACGACCCGCGTCACTGCCCTTCCGGTGCATGGCCAAGACCCGCTATCGTCAGGCGGATCAGGCCTGCACAATGACTGAACTGGATGCTGACCGCTGCCGCGTCCATTTCGAGCAGCCACAGCGCGCTATTACTCCGGGGCAATCCGTGGTCTTTTATCGAGATGACGAATGCCTTGGCGGCGGCGTCATCGAATAGCCTGACCACATCGTCCCTATAGCCGACAATCCTAACGAGACACTGAACCCCGACATGAAGTACACCGACAGCGACCGCACCATTGCCCTGGCGGGCATTTTTCAGGCCACTCAGCTGGTTCAACAGCTTGCCTATACCGGCAAGGCCGATGGCGATGATTTCGAGACCTGCATCAACAGCCTGTTCCTGACCGATGTTGACACACCGGCTGCCACCTTTGGCGACATCACCCACCTGCGCAGTGGCCTGCAGGCACTGATTGTGCAGCTCGGTGGTAGCAATGACGCCCCCGATCAGCCACCGCAAAACCGGCAGCTGGACACCACCAAATACGCCATCGGCATCATGGTGCTGGAACGCAAGCTCAGCAAGGATCCCGACATGCTCAAGGCGGTGTTCGATGGCATCGAGCACGCCCGCAGCCAGGCCGGGCATTTTTCCGCCACCCATGAAAATGTCATCGCCAGCCTTGCGCACACCTACAGCCAGACCATCAGCACCCTACTGCCGAAAATCATGGTCAACGGCGAACACACCCACCTCGCCAATCCGTCCACCGCAGATCGCATTCGCGCCCTGCTGCTGGCGGCAATCCGCGCCGCCGTGCTCTGGCGCCAGTGCCAGGGCAATCGCTGGCAGCTGTTTTTCAAGCGGAGAAAGATCCTGGAAGAGGCGCAACGCCTGCTGATAAAGGCCGAGGCGGTATAGACGGATAGCAGGAGCAGTTTCAGTCAGCAAGTAGCCTGGGTTAAGCGGTAGCGAAACCCGGGCATCTATCGCACCAGCTCCCCGGGCTACGGATTTAGCCCGTAGGTTGGGGTGAACGTTTTTTGTGAAGCCCGACATGCCCGCAAAGGCGGGAATCCAGAATGTACCGCGTTTCAAGCATCCTGGATTCCGGATCAAGCCCGGAATGACGTAGTGAAATTGTCTGAATTCATGCCCCAAACACTCTCAATCAGGCTGTTTTTCCCGTAAACCGGCGTTTGAAATACACGAATAATCCGTTAACGGGACACAACGGTATACAGGCAATAAACAGCCTGACAGCTACTTAAGATTCAGCACCTTGACGGAATCATTCACCGACTTCCGGTACACATAGCCCAGCGCCAGGGGTTGTTCCGCCACCCACGCCAGCATGGCTTCATCGTCCTTCTTGATGATCGGCGGCGTTCCCTTGCCGGTAAAAATCCGCTTCGACCAATAGGCCTTCAACTTGGAGGCACTCTTGTCGATCATCACGTCATAGAAAACCTTTCTGATCGTACTTTTTTCCGGCTGATCGGCCGGAATGACCTTTCCCTCGCCGGGAAAGAATTTACTCTTGCCAAGATAGATCTTTTTTACATCCTTCAGGGTTATTTCAGACAGGCTATTGGCCGGATTGACGATCAATACGACCTCATCGGCATGGGCAACAGTGGCCGCAAAAATCAATACCACCATCATTAGCATATTCACATGGATTTTCATGCTTCAGCCTCCTAAAAGACCAGTTCCAGAGCGACACCATAAATGAGAACCTTGTCTTCTTCCGGCTTTTTGTTAAACAGACCGTAGCCATTTTCTTCTACGTCGTTATTATATTTATCCCCTTGCTTCACCTGCTTGACGTCGATTTTCAGGGCCGTATTCGAGGTCAACTCCGTGCGCAGGCCAAGGGTAATATCCTTCTGCCCCCAACCTCCTTTTACATCCCAGTGACCGTAGGTCACATGCGGCATGAAATCCCCAAAGCGGTAACCCATCATGGCATAACCGGTTGTAGTCTCCATCTTATCCACCCCCATGGAGGCCGTACCGATTTCAGTACTGAAAACAAAGCTCTCCATGTCCAGACCGATACCTGCCGAAAAGGAGGTGTGCCGTTCACCATTCATGGCAGCTCTAGGGAGATCATCTTCAATTTCCATGAGACCCGTCGTAGCACTTATCTGGAGGCGTAGCATGTCCGCCCAGTTAAAACCCAGCTTGGCGCCAATCAACTGGTTGACATGGCCATCCGGCACATCCAGCAAACCACCGAAAATATTAAAATCTGTCTCTGACTCATCACCGACCGAGGTAAATACCAGGCCGACGCCGCTATAGGAAATCCGCGTCATGTTCGGCCCGAATGTATCCAGATTATAGAAAGTCTCCGGTGCGCGTATCCAGGGGTAGGTATAACCTACTTCGATATATTCATTGTACAGCCCGACCGGGTACTTGATTTCACCCACATTGACAGCAAACCCATCGGAGTAGTCATAGGTCGCGTAGGCCCAGTCCATTTCCATCTGAAAATCTTCGACACCCTTGGCCTTCATCTGTGCCGCAAAGCGCCACTTTTCGTCGACCTGGGTCGTCACGGTCAGACCCAGGCGGGTATCCTTGGTGGTGCCATTGTCAGAGATATCACCGGCATAGTGGATATCCTCACCCGAACCGGATGTGGCCAGGTAGGCACCGGTCAAAAAACCATGCCATTGGATCTCGCCAATTTCTCCCCCACTCGCCGAAAACGGTACAGCTACACATAGGGTAGCTATGCAAAATCGTCCTAACTTGTTCATGCAGATACTCCTCCTCGTCTCACCAAACTGCAATTATCCGCGCACAGCCAGTACCATCGGCAAGTCAATGGAAAACTTTACAGTGTCTCTGTTTAGCTTGAAACGCCTCCAGACAGGGCTATCCCCTTATTAATCCAGTGGGAAATTAATAAGTGCATAATGAAAACACATATTGCACAATTGGCCAAACTATATTTGTTGCTCTCTTGAGCCCAAGCAGCTACCGGTCATGGCATTAAGATTATTCTCTGCCAGTCGATACAAGACTTGTTCCCCTGTGCGGATACAAGGAGGGCTTTCACTATTTGACCAGCAGAAAGGTGGCTTCACTATGCGTCATTTCACCACGATGCGATTTATCATCAGAACTTTGTTCATCGTGCTACTGCCGACGTTTACAGCACAATCGGTGCTGGCCGATGACGATTTGCACGCACTTCGCCAGGCCGCGGAGGCGGATCAATCCGCCAAGGCCCAGTACCAGTTAGGACTCCGGTATTTGCAGGGTAAAGGGGTCAATCAGGACAGCAGATCGGCCGTGATGTGGCTGCAACGTGCGGCAGAGCAGAATTATGCACCGGCCCAGTATCAGCTGGGAGAGTTGTACCGGACGGGCACCGGGGTCGATATCGACGCAGCCGCGACCGTTGAATACCTGACCAGTGCGGCCGAACAGGGACACCCTACGGCACAATACAGGCTGGGCACCCTGTATCTGACCGGCAGCCTGGTTGAAAAGGATCTGATTGCCGCCACTGAATGGATGGAGCTGGCAGCAGAGCATGGCTATACAGAAGCCAGGCAGGCCCTGGCCGAACTTGATAAAGCGATACCGGCTACCAGCGAAACAATCGTAACACCAAGCCCGGAGTCACCACAGACAGAAGATAAGACCAACGAAGAATCCACCACACCCTTGAGCACCTACACCCGCGCCGCAGAGCAGGGTGACGCAAAGGCACAATATCAGTTGGGTGAGATCTATCGAAAAGGTACTGAAAAAGGCGTTTCCCGCAGTTTTAAGGCGGCCGCCAAGTGGTATGAGATGGCCGCCGAACAGGGACATGCGGAGGCCCAGTATCAGCTTGGCGAGTTCTACAGCAAGGGAAGAGGCGTTAAAAAGAACAGGAAAACCGCACAACAATGGTACCAGGCGGCCGCCAAACAAGGCCATGTCAAGGCCAAATACCGGCAGCGTGGTTGTGGATTTTGCTAGAGAATGTTAACAGCCCCTAAGCCGGCCTAAGCAGAGATGGAAACAAAGATGAAATTACTGCTCGCCCTCCTATTATTGATCTTTCCCCTGGTCTCGGCAACGGCTGCCTATCAGTGGGTGGATGAAAACGGCAATGTGCGTTTCGGCAGCAAGCCCAAAGCGGAAAAATCAGAGCCTGCGGCAAAAACCGAGCCAAAAACACCCGCCAAAAAACCAGACCAATCCAGTAAGGTAAAAATACTGCCGGACAGGGCGCAGCCCGCCGCCACAGCGCCCAAAGTCCGTCGAGATAAAAGCCTTCCCCTATCAGATCCCGCGCGCGTGAAGCCGGCCACCAAGACGATACCCGTAGAACGGGAAAAAACCGAGCCTGTCAAGCCTGTATTACGCGCCATACCCACCCTCAAACCGGCGCCAGAAGAACCCAAGGCAAAGACCCAGCCCATACCCGCCCAAAAGGCCGCTAAACCACTTCAACCTCAACCCGTCGAGCCGACGCAGAAGCCCGCCCGGAAAAAGCCGGCAACGGAGAAAGTAATCACAAAAAAAACACCCGCATCCAGCCCTGCCACTGCAGAGACAGAAACCGGCGCCGACAGAGATAAAAAAGATAAAGATGAAGAGCTATGTGGAATGTTTACGAACTTTGCCAGTAACTATCAGAACAAGCTCGTAGACTGTCAGGGCGCATCCTGCACCATCTACGAGAAAACACTGATCAAATACCAAAAAAAGCAGCAGACCTACTGCCGCTGACCTTTTCACCTTCAGAAGCTTATCATGCCGAACTTGTTCCGGCATCCAGGCTTGATGAGACCACTAGGAGCCTGTCCGAGAATAGGAGTCGTCGCGAGGGGAAGCCATTTTGAGTCCATTTTTTCGGCCATTTGAGGCGAATAGTGACTCATATTTAACGAAAATGTGCGGGAAAATGAGCCAA
>JALTPW010000074.1 GCA_026999335.1 Chromatiales bacterium | reverse complement strand
TGAATCACTCAACGCCCGTTTGAATGCCAGTGAGATCAAGCAGCTACAGCGCGATAGTCAAACTCACAGAGTGCTTGCTTCTCTTCCTCCCCTGACATTGAGCGATGGCCTCTACTTGATTGGTGGCGCGAGCTATACACGCACCCATGCAGAAGGCAATGCCAACAGTTTTATTGCTCGTAGTGCTGACTTGACGCTCGCTTATGAGAAGGGGCGTTTTGAGATATTCGGCCAGGTATCCGGCGGTGTTGCCAAATACCGTGCGGTCAATCCTGTCTTCGATACTCGGCGCAAAGATGATCACAGTACGTTTAGTGCGGGTATCACCTATTGGAACCCCTTTGACTGGAAACATAGCAGCCTGGACTTTCTGCTCGTGAGTGAGCGGAGTAATTCCAACATAAATTTTTATGATGTGCGTACCGAACTGTTAACCGCCGGCTTCAACTATTACTTCTAATGATCAAATAATAAATGGTGATATTAGAGGTTGAAAATGAAGCAAAAAATTCTTTTCTTTTTTGCGCTGGGTGTTCTGCTCTCGGGGTGTGCGACAAAAATGAATCCTATGCCAGAATTTTTACCCATTGAATCAGCACAAGGCTGGAAGATAAGCGATTATAAGCGGCTTTCCAAAAAGATAATTGCAATGGATCAGCATACTCAACTGCAACAGTATATTGCCCAGGTGCTTGGTAATAATCCAGACCTTAAATCTCTTTCCGCTACGGCAAAGGCGGCAAGCTATAACATAAAAATTACCAATGCTGAAAACCGCCCTCGTGCAGATTTGAATCTGACAAGAAGTCGTAACAAGGATATTTTGAAAGAAATTGGAAATACAGTATCTCTGGGTATGGATGTCAACTGGACGCTGGATCTATGGGGAAAGCTTTCAGATGATGCGGATGCGGCCCAACATCTGGCAGATAAAGCCCAACATGATTTGCAACAACTTAGGCGGGTATTGATCATTCAAGCGGCACGTTTATGGGCTGAATACCGTAGCTATACCAATGCTGAAAAATATCTTATCGATCTCAACAAGATACAAGCCAACCTGGTCGGCTATTATCAGGATGCTTACCAAGCAGGCCTGATACCGTTTAGCTATTATCAAGGGGCCTTTCAGGTAGGCCTGGTTCCTTACGAGTTTTTTCTGGATGCCAAAAACAGCCAGAAACGCAGCCAGTTACGTTTGCGCGAAATACAGCTAGAGAAACTGATGCTGTTGCAACTAATGAACACTCTGCGTGGCCGTCCCCCTGCCGATGAATTGTTCGTGAGCGATGATTTTATTCCCGTCAACTTAGCGCTACTTTCAAGTGATATTCCTGCTACTGTCCTGGCCAGTCGTCCTGACATTCAGGCAGCATTTGCAGAAGTGCGCGCCTTTCGCCGATTGGAAAGTTCTGCATATAAGGCATTGCTGCCACAAATAAATCTCACGGCTTCAACCTCTAAAAGCGGAACCACGCTGGAAAAAGCGCTGCGTGGTGATCTGGTCTGGCAGCTGATTGGCGGGTTGACTCAACCGTTATTTAACAGTGGTCAGATCAAAGCGATCGCCAAACAAAAATCAGCAGAATCAGAAGCGCTCTGGTGGCGGTATCAGAACACGGTGCTCAAAGCCATGCTGGAAGTAGAAAATGCGCTGGCCATCGATAAGCTGTTGAGTTGGCTGCTCGATCATAAGCAGACAGAATTCAATGATTTAGAGAGAAAACTATCCTCTGCCAAAGAGCGATTTGCCGATGGAGATTTATCTCTTTCAGATTATCTTCTCATTCAAACAGAACGTATCGAATCCCTCATTGAATTGAGTGACAGCGAAACCAGGTATCTAAAAAACCGTCTCGATTTAGTGATGGCCCTGGGGCTCCCACTGGAGATTCAAGAGGGCAATAAGCAGAAGGAAAACAGCCATGAAGAACCGTAAATGGTGGCTGTTAGCCTCTCTGCTTGTTTTGGCTCTGGTTATTATTGTGGTGGATGATTTGGAAGATGTCGCAGAGGTTGAGAAAAGGCAGGAAGCCCACTATCTACCGCCGGTTTCCATCGTGAATCCGCAACCTCAAGACAATACCGGCACGATTCAAACATATGCTGAAATAAAACCACGTTGGGCTGTCACTCTTAAATCTCAGGTGAGTGGTGAAGTGGAAAAAGTATTTACTCGGGCATTTGCAGGTGGGCGTGTCAAAAAAGGTGACATGTTGATCCATGTCGAGGCCAGTCGCTATCTTGCAGATCTGCACGATGCGGAACAAATTTTGGCGGAAGCAGAATTAAATCTGCTACAGGAGAAAAATAAAGCCACGCAAAACAAGAAAAACTGGCAACGTTCCGGTTTAGATAAAGCGCCATCGGATTTGGTGTTGAATATACCGCAATTGAATGTTGCCGAAAAAGTGTTGAATGCGGCTAAAAGCCGTGTGAGTGCCGCCAGCAAGATACTCTCCTACACACAAATCAAAGCGCCGTTTTCAGGACTTATTACCACTCGTAATGTCAACATTGGACAAATGATACTGGAAGGTGAAGAACTTTTGCACATTGCCCAGGATACACAGCAAGAGATAACGATTTCAGTGAGCGAGCAGCAATGGAATATGCTGGATAAAAATTGGAACAAGAAAACTGTATCGGTGCGTAATATGTCTGGCATTGAAGTCGCTCAGGCTCGTATTAAACGAGGTGGTTTTTTTGATCCGGAAACCCGCCAATTAAAACTGTTCTTGGACATTGATAAAGCCTCTTCTCATCGGGCTTTGCCGGGTGCTTTCGTGCAGGTGGATTTACCGGGGCGTGTCCTGCATGACAGTTTGTCAATACCAGAGAGTGCGCTGACCCGTGGTGGACTTGTTTGGTATCTGGATGATGATGATCAGCTGCGTTCATTTAACGCTACGGTACTGCTTCATCAAGGGAATCATGTCATCATCGAAACGCCTGGGCGTGAAATGCTCAAACAGAATTACCCTTCCCGTTGGCGTATAGCAACCACGCCATTAGCCTCTTTCATGGCCGGTCGTCGTGTGCATCCCATTGCACCGGAAGGAGAGTAGTCATGCACGCTTTGATTGGCTGGTTTATTCGTAACCCTGTTGCCGCAAACCTGGTCATGATACTGATTATTGTTGCGGGTCTTTTCACCATGACCTCTATGCGTATTGAAGGCTTTCCAAAGTTGCCAGCGGATTCGATACAGATTGATACGGTATTTGCCGGCGCCTATACCGAGCAAGTTGACCGGCAAATCACCCAGAAAATAGAAAAAGCATTGGAAGGCCTGCCGGGGATCAAGAAAATTCAGTCCACTTCACTGGAGGGTTTTTCGAGTATTCTGGTGCAGAAGAATGAAGGTTATGGCCTGCAACGTTTACAGGACGATGTGCGTATGCGCTTGGATGCTATCTACAACCTTCCTGGGGCGGCAGATAAGCCGGTGATCTCCCGCACCGATTTTGATTTCCCTGCACTTATTGTACAACTGCATGGCGACACTGATCCCGGCACCTTGCAGCGTTTAGGCAGGGAATTGCGTGAGGCATTATTGTCACAGCCGGAGGTCTCCCGGCTCAATGTCTGGGGTGAGCGAAAGCCTGAAATCCGTATTGAGGTACGCCCTGAGATATTGGAAAAATACACACTGACCATCAGCGATATCGTAGAGAGCATTCAGCAATCCTCCTTGACCTTCAAGGCAGGATCGCTAAAGACAGAGGGCGCCAGAATTGCCTTGCGCGCCGATAGTCAGAGCTACTATTACCGTGATTTTGCCGATATTCCGATATATCAACGCAGTGATGGTAGTCAGTTGTTGCTTACAGACGTGGCCAGGGTTCAGGATACTTATGAAGATGACGATATCATTGTGCGTTTCAATGGCCAGCCGGCACTGGGTATGGAAGTGTTGATTGGGCGCACCGAAAACCTGCTTGATATTGCCGTTGTTGTCAAAGAGACCGTGGCAAATTTCCAAAAAATACTTCCCGACGATGTCAGTCTCAGTGTCTGGGCGGATTCCAGCCACTATATTTCAGATCGTTTGGATCTGCTGAAAAACAATGCACTGCAAGGACTCTTTCTGGTGTTTGTGCTGCTTGCCCTGTTCCTTAATTTGAAACTTGCATTCTGGGTCGCTATGGGAGTTCCCATTTCGATTGCCGGGGCGATGGCGGTAATGGGAAGCCAGTGGGTAGACTATTCCCTGAATGATATTACCACCTTTGGGTTTATTATTGCCCTGGGTATTTTGGTGGATGACGCAGTGGTGGTGGGTGAAAGTGTATTTGAAGAGCGTAAACATTATAAGGATGTCATTAAAGGCACAGAAAGCGGTGTCAGGCGTGTTGCGACAGCAACCATTTTTGGCACGTTAACCACCGTGGCTGCGTTTTTCCCGATGATGCTGATTGACAGTGCGCTGGGAAAAATCCTGGCCAGCTTTTCCGGCGTAGTCATTCTTGCCCTACTGTTTTCCCTGTTTGAAAGTAAATTTATTCTCCCCGCACATCTTGCCCATATCTCCCTGCAAAAGAGCAATCATGTTTCCTGGCCATCACGTATTTGGCGTGGTATTCAACATTTTGCTCAAAGCAAGCTCGATCTCTTTATTCAAAAAATTTATAAACCGATGCTGGAATGGAGCCTGAAACAGCGTTATGCCATTCTGGTGTTGTTCATTGCTGCGGCCTCTCTGGGCATAGGCTTGATTGGAAAAGGACAGATCAAGACCGTTTTTTTCCCGGATATTCCCGAGCAGGTGCTCCGGGTCAATATGGAGATGGACGCGCGTGCGCCTTATCGTCTGACATTGGAAAATGCTGATCGTATTGAAGAGGTGGCCAATGTACTTAACGTCGAGTGGGTTAAAAATTTCAATCTGGAAGAGAGGCCGATCAAGCATATTCTGGTTGTGGTGAGTGGTGCATTTATGGTGCAGATCTATGCCGAACTTACGCCACCGGATGCGCACTCAGGCCTGGATACGGTTGATATCTTACAGCAATGGCAAGAACGTGTAGGGCGGCTGGAAGGTACGATAGAGTTGGTTTTTAGTGCCACAGAAGAGACCGGTGGAGGTTTCGCCATTGACCTTTATAGCAAGGACGAGGGGGACTTAAGGGCCGCCAGTCAAGAGCTGATGGCCTATCTGCAGGGCATCGATGGGGTCAGCAATCTACGTGACGAGTTAAAAAACGGCAAGCCGGAAATGTATCTAAAGTTGAAGCCTGAGGCACACTATCTTGGCTTTAGCAATGAAACACTTGCAATCCAGATCGGGGAAAGTTTTGCTGGCGCCGAAGCACAAAGAGTTCAGCGCGGACGGCAGGAGGTGAGAGTGATGGTCAAGAATCGTGAGATTTCCAGAGACACCATCGCCGATCTCATGCAGTTTAGGCTGAAAAGTGACAATGGGGTCTGGTTCCCCCTGACCGCAGTGGCCACGATTGAATCCGCTTATGTTACCGACTACATCGCCCGCCGTGATGGAAAACGGGTCAATACCATTCGTGCTTCGATCAATAAAAACAGAGTATCACCTTCGGAAATTTCCCAGCAACTGTTTTCCAATCTCATCCCCGATCTGGAAAATCGCTTTCCTCAAGTGACCATTTCCCAAGCGGGTGAGCTGGAAGAGATGGTGAACTTAAAAGGTAACTTGATCAAGGCACTGATTTTTACCTCTATTCTCATTTATGCCTTGCTCGCGATTCCTTTGAAGTCCTATTGGCAACCACTCATTATCATGTCGGTCATTCCGTTTGGTTTCGTCGGCGCCGCCATCGGGCATTTAATCATGGGATTACCACTCAGTTTCCTCTCCTTCCTTGGCATGTTGGCCCTGACAGGGGTGGTGGTGAATGACTCGCTGGTATTGATGACACGCTACAACCAGACGAAAGCGGAAGGCTGCTCTGTACACGATGCATTGACCAGCGCCGGA
>JALTPW010000073.1 GCA_026999335.1 Chromatiales bacterium | reverse complement strand
CCGGCGTATCCAGGGTAACATTGAAGACCAGCTCGCTGGTGCCGCTGTCACCCTCGTTGGCGGAAGCGGCTGATACGCTGATCTGTGTCAGGCCAGCGTCACCATCCTCATCGTCAGGATCCGTTTCATCCCCGCAGGCGGCCAGAACGAGGGCCAGCAGGACAACGGGAATGATGCGATACCACGATGTGCTTTTTTTGCTCACGAGGCAAAACCAGAAACCATTGGTAGTGGCGTCGAGGCATGTGATATTCATACTTTTGTTCCCCCCTAAGGTTCAGGTCAAAACTACCTGACTCCTCGGATTCAGGTACTAAACAACGATCATGTCAAAAATCTTTGCATCCTCTGCATTGAAATCCCACTCCCTGAAAGGTTCGCTATCGCCCGCCCTGCACCACCGCCTCAGTGATGTCGTCGATGACGGCCTTGACGCGCGCGTGTTTCATTTTCATCGCGGCCTTGTTGACGATCAACCGTGAGCTGATGTCGGCGATATGTTCCAGCGGTTCGAGGCCGTTGGCACGCAGGGTATTGCCGGTGTCCACCACATCGACGATACGGTCGGCCAGAGCCACCAGTGGCGCCAGCTCCATGGAACCATAGAGCTTGATGATCTCCACCTGCTCGCCGCGTTCGGCATAGAAACGCCGTGTGCAATTGACGAATTTGGTAGCCACGCGCAGACGGCGGCCATCGGTGCCGCTATCACCCACGCGTCCGGCGGTCATCAGCCGGCAGCGGGCGATATTGAGATCGACGGGCTCGTACAGTCCCTCGCCGCCGTGCTCCATGAGCACATCCTTGCCCGCCACGCCGAGGTCGGCGGCGCCGTATTGTACGAAGGTGGGCACGTCGGTGGCGCGCAGGATCAACAACTTCACGTCGTCGCGGTTGGTGTCGAGGATCAGCTTGCGGCTGGACTCGGGGTCGTCCACTGGCTCGATACCGGCATGTGCCAGCAACGGCAGGGTTTCCTTAAAGATACGCCCCTTGGAAAGGGCAATCACCAGCGCATTATTGGCAGAATCACTCATAACTCAACACTCAACACTAAACACTAAACACTGGGCCGCAGGCCCGTCACTCCGGCACGCGGCGAATCTTCGCTCCCAGCAGGGCCAGCTTTTCCTCGATGCGCTCGTAGCCACGGTCGATATGGTAGATGCGCTGCACCTCAGTGTCGCCATCGGCCACCAAGCCGGCCAACACCAGACTGGCGGAGGCGCGCAGATCGGTGGCCATCACTGGCGCACCGGTGAGACGCCCGATACCGCTGACGATGGCGGTGTTGCCCTCAAGACGGATCTCGGCGCCCATGCGCTCCAGCTCCTGTACATGCATAAAACGGTTCTCAAACACCGTTTCGGTGATCACACTGGTACCCTCGGCCACCGCGTTGAGGGCGGTGAACTGGGCCTGCATGTCGGTGGGAAAAGCGGGATAGGGTGCGGTGTGCACACTCACGGCCTTGGGCCGGCGGCCCTGCATGTCGAGACGGATCCAGTCCTCGCCGGTGTCGATCTCGGCACCGGCCTCGCGCAACTTGGCGAGTACCGCATCCAGCGCCGCCGGCTGCACATCCTTGATCTTGATGCGCCCGCCAGTGATCGCTGCCGCCACCAGATAGGTGCCGGCCTCGATGCGGTCGGGCAACACATTGTAGTGCACGCCACGCAGGCGCTCTACACCCTCGATGGTGATGGCGGAGGTACCGGCGCCACTGATCTTCGCGCCCATGGCATTGAGACAGTCGGCCAGATCCACTACCTCCGGCTCGCGTGCGGCATTCTCCAGAATCGTCGTGCCATCGGCCA
>JALTPW010000072.1 GCA_026999335.1 Chromatiales bacterium | reverse complement strand
ACCAGCGACTCTTCGATCTCCAATGGCCCGGGGAGCATAAAATCACTGCCAAGATCGACAGGCACGTACTCCACCACATGCAATAGCAGCAGCTTGGTGGAATATATTTTTGCCAGCTCAGTGGCACGCTCATAGACCACCTCACTCCCACTGCCAAAATCCAGCGTGGCAAGAATTTTCTCGTAGGCCGCCATTTCACACCTCCATCGATCGTGTATTTTCACTGCTCCGATTATCAGGCTAGCACGATAGCAGCCATCCTTCAGCTTCGACACACGAAGTCAACCCCCCCCCTCTCATTTGTATACCGGCAGACACAAAAAAACCCCGCCGGTCTCCTGGCGGGGTTTTGTTACGCTCGGCTGGCAACAGCCGGGGTAGAGGGCTGCTTACATCATGCCGCCCATGCCACCACCCATACCGCCCATGCCACCCATGTCAGGCATACCACCACCTGCCGCAGCGGCCTCGGCCGGCATTTCGGCCACCATCGCCTCGGTGGTAATCATCAGGCCCGCCACAGATGCGGCGTTCTGCAATGCAGTACGGGTGACCTTGGTGGGGTCAAGAATACCCAGCTTCACCATGTCGCCGTATTCACCGGTCGCGGCATTGAAGCCGTGATTACCCTTGCCCTTGGCCACTTCGTTCAACACCACGGAGGGTTCGCCACCGGCATTGGCAACGATCTGGCGCAGGGGTTCTTCCATGGCGCGCTTGGCGATGTCGATACCGACATCCTGGTCATGGTTGCTGCCCTTGATTTCACCCAATGACTGCAGGGCACGCACCAGAGCGACACCGCCGCCAGGCACCACGCCTTCCTGCACCGCAGCGCGAGTGGCATGCAAGGCGTCTTCGACGCGAGCCTTTTTTTCTTTCATTTCAACTTCGGTGGCGGCACCCACCTTGATCACAGCAACACCGCCGGCCAGCTTGGCGACGCGTTCCTGCAGCTTCTCGCGATCATAATCGGAGGACACATCCTCGATCTGGGTGCGAATCTGGGTCACACGGGCCTCGATGTCCTTGGCATTACCGGCACCGTCGATGAGCGTGGTGTTGTCCTTGGTGATGGAAACACGCTTGGCGGTACCCAGGTCATCAATGGTGGCCTTCTCCAGGGACAGACCGACCTCTTCGGAGATCACGGTGCCACCGGTAAGGATGGCCAGATCTTCCAGCATGGCCTTGCGGCGATCACCGAAGCCCGGTGCCTTGACCGCGGCAACCTTGACGATGCCCCGCATGTTGTTGACCACCAGGGTTGCCAGGGCCTCGCCCTCGACGTCTTCGGCGATGATCAGCAGCGGCTTGCCGGCCTTGGCCACGCCTTCAAGGATCGGCAGCAGGTCACGGATGTTGGAGATTTTTTTGTCAAACACCAGGATCAGCGGGCTTTCCAGCTCCACGCTCATGCTTTCCTGGTTATTGATGAAGTAGGGAGACAGGTAACCGCGATCAAACTGCATACCCTCGACCACGTCCAGCTCGTTCTCCAGACCGGAACCTTCTTCGACGGTGATGACACCTTCCATGCCGACCTTGCCCATGGCCTCGGCGATGATACCGCCGATGTTCTCATCGGAGTTGGCAGAGATGGTGCCCACCTGGGCAATAGCCTGATTATCGTTACAAGGCTTGGAGAGCTTCTTCAGCGCCTCGACGGAAGCAACCACGGCCTTGTCGATACCGCGCTTCAGATCCATCGGATTCATACCGGCGGCCACCGCCTTCATGCCCTCAGCGAGGATGGATTGAGCCAGCACAGTAGCGGTGGTAGTGCCGTCACCGGCAGTATCGGAGGTCTGCGAAGAGACTTCCTTCACCATCTGCGCGCCCATGTTCTCGAACTTGTCTTCCAGCTCGATTTCCTTGGCCACGGAGACGCCGTCCTTGGTGATGGTGGGGGCGCCGAAGGATTTGTCCAGCACCACGTTACGGCCCTTGGGACCGAGGGTGACCTTGACGGCATTGGCCAGAATATTGACACCAGCAATCATGCGATGGCGGGCGTCGTCACTGAATTTCACTTCTTTTGCAGACATGTCAAAAATCCTCTTGCTCTAAAATTAGTGTGTAATACAGATCAGTTGCGGGTGTGAAATCAGCCTTCAACGACGGCCTGGATGTCTTCTTCACGCATCATCAGCAACTCTTCGCCATCGATCTTGACGGCAGTACCGCCGTACTGACCGAACAGAATCTTGTCACCAACCTTCACGTCCATGGGACGAACACTGCCATTTTCCAGGATCTTGCCATGGCCTGCGGCCAGCACTTCACCCTGGTTGGGCTTCTCTGCAGCGGAGCCTGGCAGGACAATGCCGCCAGCGGTGGTGGTCTCCTCCTCCATGCGACGAACCAGCACGCGATCATGCAAAGGACGAATGTTCATTTACTATCTCCTCAGATTTACAGGTGTTACTACAAAAGGGTTACCCACAGGCCACACAACGACCCGTACAGGGGGGATGCAATTAGCACTCGCATCGAGTGAGCGCTAATAATAGTGATGAATATTTGAAAATCAAGGGGGGGAAGACAATATCCACGGCTTTCAGGCATTCACCGGTTTCGCCGCTCCGGGATCTCACCACGCAGGGCACAGCATCGGAAAAAACGCGCGCGCCCGGCAGGTGGGCACCGCCCACCATTGCAATCTCGGCAAGCAAGTAGCCTGGGTTGAGCTTGCGAAACCCGGGGGATTCGGGCTGTGAATGGAAGTCAATATCCGTAGTATTGGAGGGGAGAAAACCAACAGTAAGACAGCCCTGCATCGTTTCCGGTGGGCAGTGCCCATACAAAACAGGAGGTGCCTTTCAGGGAAATGGCGCCGACCGGGGATCAATCGCAATGAACTCGCCCGTGTCATGCACCACACCATCGCTCCGCCCATCCCAATAGGCCGTATAGGCCTGCGGATCATCGGCATCAATGAATTCGCCGCTATCCTGAGGTAGAGAATCGCTGCCCGCATGCATTGGCGGATTATCCACATCAATAAATTCGCCGCTATCCTGCACCGTATCGTCGTCGGAACGGGCGTTCAAATGGGCAATGTAGGCCTGTGGATCATCGGCATCGATAAATTCACCCGTATCCTGCACCACTCCGTCATCCCCAAAACCCCCCATCACCTCCCCGGCCGCCATCAGAGGCGCAGGCATTTCCGGCGGCGGGTCATGAAGCACCGGCGGCAACGTCGCCCGGGCGGAAACATCCGGCGGATTTCCCGCCCCAACAGGCGGTGGAAAAATGGCCAATCGCTCTCCCCCGCTTTCATCGACAGATGGATTCAGCGCAGCAGACGGCGCATCACCCAGCCCTTGCTCACCGGTCGTATCCTGATCCTTGGTGATGACATACCACGACCCGGCCCCCGACACCCAGCCGATGAGCAATGCCGCAATGATTGAGTGTTTATGACTCATGGGTTTTCCCGCTCACTGGAAAGCAACCGGATCACCGCCGCTTCATTGACCAGCGGATTCCTGCCCGCTGTCACTTCCGCACCATCCGTGACGCCATCGGCATCGCTGTCCGCCTTTTTGGGATCACTACCCCACTGGGCCTCCTGAAGATTGCTCAGGCCATCGCCATCGGCATCCTGCGCCGCATCGGCCGGATTGTGGGGATTAAAGCCGTAACGCAGCTCAAAACCGTCGGACAAGCCATCGCCATCCGTATCCGCCCGATCCGGGCGCGTACCGCGACGGTATTCTTCGATATTACTCAGGCCGTCACCATCGGCGTCCCCATCGGCATCGTCCACGTTGACATCGAGGCCATGGGCATTCTCAAAGCGATCCGGCAGGCCATCGCCGTCCGTGTCGCCCATGCCATCGCCCATCAGCACCACCGCAAACACCGCCGCCTCATTCACGCTCGGGTTCCGGCCCTGCTGGTATTCCGCCAGATTGGTCACGCCGTCGCCGTCCTTGTCCTGATCCTTGTCGGCGGGGTCGAGGTGATTCAGGCCGTGCAATATCTCAAACCCGTCGGGCATGCCATCGTCATCGCTGTCCGCCGAAGAAGAGCGTGGATCGGTGCCGTTCTGGTATTCCTGCAAATTACTCAGGCCATCACCATCGGCATCCCCGCTGGCGTCAGCGGCTGAAGTAGGGTTGAATCCCTGCTGTAATTCCCACACGCTGGGCATGCCGTCTCCATCCGTATCCACGCCGGTCTCACTCGCCGCCAGCACGCGGATCTGCCCCGGCACGATCACACTGTTGACCGCCGCATCGGTAATGGAAAGACTGAGCGGAAAGACGCCGGCCACGGAAGGCGTACCACTCAAGCGACCCGTTGCCGTAGTGAGCGCGATGCCCGACGGCAAATGTCCGCCCGCCAGACCCCAGGCATATGGTGCCTGGCCACCACTGGCGGTGGGTGTAAAGGCAAAACTGCGATTGACCAGCGTCTCCCGTACAAACGACAGGCCCCGCAGGCTGCCGGGGTCAACCTGGCCCAGCAGCCAGCCATCGGCGACAGCGGCATCGGTGCCCAGCAAAGGCTCGACCACATCGGGAATACCATCGCCGTCGCCGTCCGCCAGCGTCACCGCCGGCAAGGCACGCAGGGCCAGTGCCGTTTGCAGGGCATCGCGATGCCAGCCACCATCGGCATTTTGCCGGGCCACCAGAAAACCGCGCGCCGCCGCCATCCGGCTGGCGGCATTCACCGCCTCGGCAATGTTGGCCGTCGCCGCGGCCTCCAGGGCGATCAAGGCCAGCGCCGTTTGCTGGATTTCCCCTGTCGTGACAGTGTCCGTATCGAGAAAGGCGTCATTGGCCTGTTGCCGGCTCAACAACCATCGGATGCCGCGACGGATATGGGATGTGCTGCCGGTATACTGGCTGAGAGTCACCAGCACATGGCTGGTGGGAAAAGTCTGCCCCGAAGAAGACAGGCTCTTGGCGGCAAACGTCCAGCCGCCGTCACCCGCCGCTTGCAAATTACGGATAATGCCGAGCGAGGCGTTCGTGTCCGGGTAGACGATACCAGAGGCATGCACCGCCGCCAGCGCCAGCGCCGTATCCAGCGCACCGTTCTGGTAGCCGCCGAACGTTCCCCAGCCCTTTTGCGCATTGCGCAACGCCAACAGGGCCGGGGGCAAACCGGCCGCGACGGTATCCACGCCCGTCGCCTCCAGGGCGACAATCTTGCGCGCCAAGGCATCGACGCTGTCGGTGCGGGCATTGGCCAGCCAGGAGAGTCCGCGCGAATAGACCACCCCGTGGCCGACACCGGTACGGCGCAGTGCCGCCAGGGCCTCGGCGGTAGCGGCGACCGTCGCGCCACCCTCATCCGCCGCTGCTCCCCAACTGCCGTCCCGGTTCTGTACCTGTAGCAGCCAGGCAAGACCCCGCTCACGGGCCGTATCGACAGCGTCGGCCGACGCCGGGCCGGACGGCATCCCCAGGCAGAGCACCGAGGCCATGAATAAAAGCACTCCCCGCCCAAGCCAACCAATCCGGCGTTCAATTCCCTGTTTCATCGCCCGTTCCTATTACCCGGCAAAGCCGGCAGCAAAAACATTATTGATTCACCATGGAGCACACTGAGAAACACAGGAGAGGTCTGTCGTCATTTGGGGGTTTCCACAAACACGTTTTTGAACACTCTGTGCACCTCTGTGGTGAATTCTTGGTGAATTTTTTGTGTTTTGTATAACGCCAGTGCGGTACCGCCCGATGCAGCAGAACCCACACGCCCGAATGGTACTGATTTAAGTTTGAGAGACATGAAATACCGTCATTCCCGCGCAGGCGGGAATCCAGAATATACGGTATTTCAAGCACCCTGGATGACTCGCTCCGCCCACCTCTTTACACCAAACCAGCCTGATCGCTATTTATAGATATCTATCCGCTTCGCATAACAATAACCATTGTGTTTTTTGGTATTGTCCACGATGAGATTAACCCGGTAACCCAGCGCCAGGGCCAATTG
>JALTPW010000071.1 GCA_026999335.1 Chromatiales bacterium | reverse complement strand
TGCGACCATGACTGACCCGAATCCCGATGACAGCCACAGCTATGACTGGTCGGGGTCAGACAATGCGCTGGTCGATACTGATACCACTGACACGACCTTCAGTTTTGACCCTGGCGGTGTACCGGAAGGTGTGTACACGGTGTCACTACAGATCACTGATGATGGTATGCCTGTTATGAACGGAGAGGGGTTATTGCGACTGCGGGTCATTACCACCGCGCCGGCGCTGAACACAGGGCTGGACAGCGATGGCGATGGCATTATGGATGCTGATGAGGGCAATGGCGACGAGGATAGTGATGGTGTATCTGACTATGTTGATGCCATTTCCGCCAGCAATGTACTACAGGGGATTACAGGCACCAGTGACAGCTTCCTGATCGAAACGGAGGCTGGTCTGCAAATCCGGCTGGGATCAGCAGCCTTCACCACGGGTAACAATACGGCCCAGGTTACGGACAGCGCCGACGATGAGGTGACGAACATCGGCGGTATCTTCGACATTGAGATAACCGGGCTGTCCACAGCCGGTCAGGCGTTGCAGGTCATATTACCGCAGGTGCAGCCTATCCCGGTGAATGCGATGTATCGTAAACAATTGCCCAGTGGCTGGATAGATTTTGAGCAGGACAGCGATAACGTCCTGTCTTCGGCAGCGGGTGCCGAAGGCCAGTGTCCAGCTCCGGGAGACGCCGCATTCGAGCCGGGGCTGGTCGAGGGTTACTGGTGTGTGCAGTTGAAAATTCAGGATGGCGGCCCCAATGATGGTGATGGCCAGATCAACAACGCGGTGGTCAGCTTTGGTGGCGTGGCCCAGCAAAATACCACTTCAGTGAGCACCCGCGGTGGTGGCTCGATCTCGTTGATGTTGTTGAGTCTGCTAGCACTGCTTTGCCTGGGGCGACTCCAGGCCATAAGGCAGGGGCGGCTATTAGCCCGTGTCGCGCTGTTTGCTCCCGCAATACTGGTTGCAGGGTTGTTGCCGAACGCCGTCCAGGCCAGCGACAAACTACTGGTGGGAGTCAGTTATTTACGGGCGAATGGGCCAGAGAGCAGTGGTGAATTTAATCGTGAGCTGGCGGCCTCCGGACTTCAGGCTACGGTGACCCAGACCGGCCTCCGTCGTAACGGTGGCCGAATTTTTATTCGTTACCAAGGATCAGAACAGCTGGCCTTTGAGCTGGCTTATGTTGACCTGGGTGACGTCACCACAAAAATAACAGGGCTGAACTCCAGTGTCAGCAGCTTCCTCACCAGCCTGTCGGATGTCTTCCCCGCCACCGCCAATGGCTGGAGCCTACGAGTGACACCGCGTTATGCGGTTGGCAAAAACATCGACCTTGTTGCCGCTTTGGGCCTCTTTCGCTGGCGCGCGGACTACACGTTGAAGGCTCCGACACAGAAAAAACGTTTCCATCTTGACGGTACAGACCTGAGTTATGGCCTGGCTATTGAACATCGTCTTACCGATAAGCTGCAACCCCATCTGGGATGGCAGGCCTATCAGGTCGGTGATAAAGTGATTCATACTTTGGATTTGGGTATCGCCTACTGGTTTTGAGGCGTTCGCAGGGAGGCTTTTTCGCCCTCTCTTTTTCATTGAGTAACACAATTTAATGCATTGAGTTTTTTCTTTTATCACTAAACTACCACCGACTAAAGTAGGTGGGTTAGCGCATTCGGTGCTGATGGCTAACGTCATCAACCTCGCACCGTCATCAGCGCGCATGCGTCAAAACATGAAAATCAACGTCACCGTCTAAAGACCGTGATTTTGACCAAGTTAATGGAAAATAAAGCGAATTAAGGAGAGGGTAAT
>JALTPW010000070.1 GCA_026999335.1 Chromatiales bacterium | reverse complement strand
CCCACAAGCGGGAGCGTGAGGGTTCCCAGTTGCCGGACGATGGCAGTGAGGCCCAGTCACAGTTGCAACAACCCCAGTCACGGTTGCAATCACAACCCCAGCCAGCAGAGGAGGCGCCCCCTTCTCAAAAAACCGGCGTATCGGGGCAGTCAGCAGCGCCTATGTCGGGGATGGACGTTGCAGCGTCGCCGTCCGTGATGGAAAACGATGAAACGGTCTTGACCGGAACGGCGGGCGATACGGTTGAGGCGGAGAGAGATGAGGGGTTGGAAGAATCGGCTCCGACGCTCGAAGCACCGTCCGTGGCCGCTCGGCGACAATTAGGCGATGGTCTGAGTCTGCACTGGGAAAAGGTCTTACAGCATTGGCGCGAGGTCGCGGCGGTGTTTCGCGGCATGGGCGGTCATCTGGGGCGTGGCTGGGATCTCTCCAGCGCTGAACTGCACGGCACAGGCTGGCGTGAGTTCGTGGCCTATCGCAAGCTGATCCGTGCACATCCGCAGTTGGTCGATATCGTCGACAGTCTCGGCCGCGAGCTGCCGGGCGAGGGGCGGGGGCCACAGACGAAAGTAATGCAGACTCGTGAAACCCCGGGTTATGGTGGTGAGCCGGCTGAGGTTTTTGTTCGCAGAGAATTGCCGCTCTCTACCTCGGGTATTAGCCGCAGTGACGATATTGCGCGTATGTTGCCACAGGAGGCGGCCTTCCTCGGCCATCCGAAACTGAAAATGCTTTGGCACGCCCGCCGTGCCGAACAGGGTCTGCTCAGCTACCAGGTGGAAGGTGTGCTGTCCGAGCACCGGCCCGAACCGTTGCGCGAACAGAGTGATGAGCCCGAGTTACGGCGTGAAGGCCAGCGGATCAAGGGGCCGATTATCCTCTGTCTCGACACCTCAGCCTCCATGCAGGGTGAACCGGAACGCATCAGCAAGGCGGTGTGTCTGGAAGTGCTGCGCCTGGCCAATCAGTCCGGCCGACGTTGCTATCTGTATGCCTTCAGCGGCCCGGGGCAGGTGATAGAGCTGGAGCTGCGTTTCGACCCGCGTGGCCTGCGCGAGATCCAACGGTTTCTATCACAGAGTTTCCACGGCGGTACCGACATCCGCGGGCCGGTATTGCGTGCCTTGCAGAAGATACGTGGTGCCGAATGGCGCAAGGCCGACATGCTGTTGATCACCGATGGTCGTTTCCCCGTGCCGGCATCGGTGGTGAATGCCGTGCGGCGGGCGCAGGAAAAACAGCAGCTGCATCTGGTCGGCCTGACGGTGGGCCGCTGGGCCAGCGCCGGACTGGAAAAAATCTGCCAGCCCGTGCACCGTTTTCAACCATCGTCTGCGCTTGCCAAGCCCCTAAACAGACACTGATGGGCGGTTTGTTACATCCCGGTATGGGAACAGGCCACTGACAAGCAAGGGGAGTGATACATTTTCCTTGCTGATATTTCAGTGTAACCTTATGCCTGCTCTAAAGTTTTCCCAGTCTTGAGCCGCTGAATGAATACTCTTGAACCCTGCCATCTCAGCGTTTACGGGGGCGGGAAATCATCATTAAAAAACAGTGGGATAGAGGGTCATGTTCGGCTTGTTTCCTACTGTTTTTGCCTTGACGTGCGGTATGACAGGAACGATTTATGGGCAATTTCTCAGCGAATTCTTTCATCAAACGGCTTTCCATTCGCGCCAAGATCAATCTGGCGCTCGGTTCCATTTTTTCAATGCTGCTGGTGCTTGTGACCTCCAATGAGGTCAATTATGAGCGTGAGCGCTTGATGGATCAGGCGGAATACGAAGTGAAGGAGACGACGACCTTTTACTTCGACAGTCTGAACACCATGATGTTGACGGGAACCATGGATCAGCGAAATATCCTGCGCAATAAGATACTGGCGCGTGAGACTATTGTGGAGGCGCGGGTCATTCGTGGTCAGCCGGTGATCGACCAGTATGGGCCCGGCAACGAAGAAGAGACGCCACTGGATGAGCTGGACAGAAAGGGACTACAGGGTGAGCAGTCCATCGAGATTCTGGAGACAGCAGGGCAGCGTGTGTTAACGGCCGTGGTACCGTTCCTGGCGACGGAAAATACCCGCGGTGTGAATTGCCTGAAATGTCATGAGGTGCCCAGGGGGGCCGTGAATGGCGCAGTGCGTGTCAGTTATTCCCTGGCCGAAATCGATCAGGCGGTGCAACGCCAGTTCTGGTTGATTTTAGGTATCAATCTGTCGTTTTTCGTGTTTGGTCTGGTGCTCATCAATTGGTTATTGAAAAGCTGGGTGATTACGCCATTACTGCACATCAGTGACATCGTCAAACGCCGGGCGCAAGGCGATAGCACGGTGCGGACAAGCCTGGACTCGGATGATGAAATTGGAGGCCTCGCGCGGGCTTTCAATAACATGGCGGATAATGTCAATGCGGTGACCGACCGTGAACATGACGCGGCAGAGACGCTGCGGCGACAGATTGATCATCTTCTGGAGGCCATTAACCGGGTAGCGGAGGGCGACTATTCCGCCAAAATAGAACTGGATGCCCAGGGTGAAGATGCCGTTGCCGAGCTGGGCGAAAGTCTGCAGATCATGATCAACTATATCGCTATTTCCAGTGAGCAAAAACACGAAGAAGTCGAGACGCTGGAATGCAAAGTGGATGCAATACTGCAAGTCGTGACCTTGGCGGCACAGGGGGATCTCACCGGTGAAGTGACTATCGATGGCGACGATGCCATCGGCAAGCTGGCGCAGGGTGTGCAGAGTATGGTGAACAATCTCAATGCGCTGGTGACGCAAGTGCAACGTTCCGGTATTCAGGTTACGTCATCGGCGACGGAGATTGCGGCAACGGCAAAACAGCAGGAGGCCACCATTTCCGAGCAGGCATCGACGACCAATCAAATTGCAGCGACGGCGACGGAGATTTCCGCGACGACCAAAGAATTGGAAAATACCATCGATGAAGTGGCTGAAGTGGCGGAGCGTACTACGCGTTCTGCAGCCAATGGCCAGCAGGAATTGGGCAATATGGAATCCACCATGCAGCAGATCGTCGATGCTGCGGGCTCCATTGCCTCCAAGTTTGAAGTGCTGAACGAAAAGGCACGCAATATCAACAGCGTGGTGACGACCATCACCAAAGTAGCGGATCAGACCAACCTGCTGTCATTGAATGCCGCTATCGAGGCCGAGAAAGCCGGTGAATACGGGCTGGGTTTTTCGGTGGTGGCAAAGGAGGTGCGCCGTCTGGCAGACCAGACCGCTGTCGCGACACTGGATATTGAGCAAATGGTGAAAGAAATGCAGTCCGCGGTATCGGCCGGTGTTCTCAGCATGGAGAAATTTTCCGTGCAAGTACGCAATAGCGCCAAGGATGTCAACGAAGTCTCCACCCAGCTCGCGCAGATTATTACCGAGGTGCAGACATTGACCCCACGCTTTGAGAGTGTACAGGAAGGCATGCATTTCCAGAGCCAGGGGGCGCAACAGATCAAGATGGCCATGATGCAGCTCAGCGAGTCGGCGCAGCAAACCGTGGATTCAATCCGCCACTCCAACGCGGCCATCGATCAGTTGAATGATGCTGCACAATCGATGCAGAGCAGTGTGTCCAAGCTGCGAGTGAACAAGTCTCACCGGTAGCCTGCGAGATGCTGTTTTTACAGTTTATCATCAATAAAACCCGCTATGTGCTGGCGGCCGGGAATGTCATCGAGGTTGCGCCATTGGTTCCCTTGCAGAAACAGCCCAATGCACCGGCGTATATTGCCGGGTTGATGAACTATCGCGGAGGCTCTTTGCCGGTCATTGATGTTGCTCAGTTGTTTGCAGGGCATGATGCCGCTTTGCGTCTCAGCTCACGTATTGTCGTCGTAAAACTGCCCGTGCCAGAGCAGAAAGTACGCTGTATTGGCCTGTTGCTGGAAAAGGCGACCGAAATTCTGACCTTGGAAGAAGCGGAATTTACAGCGTCAGGTCTTGAAAATCCACAGGCGCCTTATCTGGGTAAAGTCATCATGGATCGGCAGGGGATGCTGCAACTGGTTTCCCCACAAAATATCCTGTCGACAATGGATGTTGAATTATTGTTTCCTGCAACGGATGGCGGACAATAGTATGTCACTGACAAAAATAAAAACCATGCTCCAGGAGGTCATTGGCCTCCACTCCAGCTCTATTGGCGACACCAGTATCGAACGCGCCATTCATCATAGAATGCAGGCCCTGAATATCCCTGTTTCGGGGATTAAGGGAGAGACGGAGTACCTGCTGAGAATACGCAATGACAGGAAAGAATTTGATGAATTGATTGAAGAGGTAGTGGTTCCCGAGACTTGGTTTTTCCGCAATGTTTTTCCCTTCGAGGCACTAGCCCGTTATCTTCCCGGCCTGAAACAAAAGCGGCTGGATGACGCTGGTGCAGAACTGAAGATACTCAGCCTGCCATGCTCGACCGGTGAAGAGCCCTATTCCATTGCCATGGTGATGATGGAAAAAGATCTGGCGCTTGGGAAGTTTTCAATCGATGCCCTTGATGTCAGTCAACGTGCGATACGTAAGGCCAAACGCGCAATCTATGGCCAGCACTCCTTTCGTGAAGAGTATCGTGGCTTGCGTGATAAATATTTTCAGCGTACACGGGCGGGATATATCCTGTCTTCGGAAGTTAAAAAAAAGGTCAAATTTTCACGCGCCAATATTGTCGCTGACAATTTTGATCACAGCCAGACGAAATATGATGTTATATTTTGCAGGAATCTGTTGATTTACTTTGATCGCCCGACCCAGGCCTGTGTGTTGAAGAAACTGCACCGCATGTTGAAACCCGAAGGTGTTCTCTGTGTCGGACATGCTGAAGCGGCACAGGTGACGAAGGATTATTTTCTTCCCCTGGATATTTCGATGGCGTTTGCATTCAGCAAAGTCAGCGAAAACAGTCAAACGTTTTACGTTTCCCGTTCAGACACTGAAAAATCCGCACTGAAAAATATCAAAGCACTGAATAGCCTGGAAAATACACTTCATAATCTTGTCAGTCTGGTTGAAAAAGACCAGGCGATTGGCCACCGCTTATCCCATAACAAGGTGCTGACAAAAGCGCTGGCAAAAAACCATCATGGAATGGAAGAAAAGCCAGCAAAGGAGAATAAAGAAAATAAAGGACGTCAAAAAAATATACCAAAAAACAGGGAAAAAGAGGAGGGTTCAGGAGAGTCTTTTGCGCTGGAAAAAATCCCCGGATATCTGGAGATGGGGAGATTGAATGATGCGGCAACACAGTGTGAGGCCTATTTGAAGAAAAATCCGGAATCCTGTGATGCCTATTATTATCTCGGACTGATCAGCCATCAGGAGGGCCGGGTGGGTGTTGCTGAGTCTTTGTTGAAGAAGGCGCTTTATCTTGACCCGGGTCATCACTTGGCGATTGGCCTGCTGGCCCTGCTGGCCGAAGAGCGGGGTGATGTCGGCCAGGCCGAGGATTACCGACGCCGGCAGAAACGGGCGATCAGCCGTAATTCGAGCACCGATGGATGAAGGAAGAAACAGCAAACCTGGATGACTGCTGGAACAGGATCGGTGTGTGGGCGCATTCCGTTACCTGCTGTGAACGGCTGAACGAGGTTGTTCACTGCCGTAATTGTGCGGTTTTTGTTGACGCCGGAAAACAAATATTCGAGCGGGAATTGCCACCAGGCTACCAGCAGGAGAATCTCACCATTCTGGCGGGTGCGGAGACTGTTACTCATCAGGACTGCGTTAGTATTATCATCTTTCGTCTGGGATCTGAATATTTTTCCCTACCGGCAAACGTATTTGAGACGGTCACGGAATCGAGGCCGGTGCACCGCTTACCCCACGTAAACAATCCGTATGTAAAGGGTGTTGTGAATATTTCCGGCAAAGTGTGTCTATGTCATTCATTGTTGGCGGTGTTGGCAGTGGATGCCTGTGGTGATGAGTGTGGCGAAAAAGAG
>JALTPW010000069.1 GCA_026999335.1 Chromatiales bacterium | reverse complement strand
GGCTGCGCAGGAGACGAGATCCGCAAACAGACCATCGAGCTGGCCTATCCCCCCGCCCCCGATGAACCCCGTTTCTATTTCGAGCGCACCATCACCTCAAGTTTCGACGTCAAGGAGACCTCCACCGTCGATTCGCTGCGGCAATTCGCAACGGGCACAATGGGCAGCGCCTCCGGACTTGGGAAGCCCTATGGCGTCGCGGTTCACCAAGGACGCATCTACGTCACAGACACGGTTAAACGCGCCATCCTCATGTTTGACGTACCGGGCAAGAACTTCAAGCTTATTGGCACGGAAGGTCCCGGCAAACTCCGCAAGCCCATCGGCATCGACACCGCTAAAAGCGGCGATATCTATGTGGCCGATAACTCGGCAAAGCGCGCCGTGGTATTTGACAGGGACGGCAATTTTTTACGCGCCTTTGGTGGCCAGAACCTGATGACCCGCCCCTCCGGCATCGCCGTCAGCCCGGATGAAACACGTGCTTACGTCATCGACACCGGCGGTATCGAAACCCAGGAGCACCACCTGCTCATCTTCGATGCACAGACCGGCGAGCACCTGAAAACCATCGGCACCCGTGGCAGAGGCGAAGGTGACTTCAACCTTGCCCTGCAGGTGACCACCGCACCGGACGGCACGGTCTACGTCACGGACAGCGGTAATTTCCGTGTTCAGGCCTTTGATCGTGACGGCAACTTCAAGCTGGCCTTTGGCAGCGTCGGCAGGAAAAGCGGGCAATTCGCCCGCCCCAAAGGCATCGCCTCGGACAGTGACGGCAACGTCTATGTCGCCGATGCCGCCTTCGGCAATTTCCAGATATTCGATGGCAAGGGACGGCTGCTGATGTTCATCGGCGACCGCAGCCAGACCCCTGGGCCGGGCCGTTATATGCTGCCAGCCGGCATCACGGTCGATGAAGACGGCCGTGTCTACATCGTCGACCAATTCTTCAGAAAGGTAGACATTTTCCGCCCCGCCGGCATCGAGATAAACCAGGGCTATCTGGGGGGCGAGCACTATAGTGAACCCAAAAAAGACTCATAGCCCACAAAACAAGAAATAGACTGAAAAAGCCATTGCCATCCCACGCAACTCATTATAATATTTAGTAATACTCTATAACTCACGCTGATTTGCTTTATCTGTGAAGGAGATATGGATTCAGGAAAACGAGGCCAGGTGGTGCGGTCTCAACTCTAGGGGGCTAGAAAACGATGGACATCACGAAAACAACCAAGCTTTTTGCCGGACTCGGCATGCTTATTCTCACGGGCGGTGCGTTTGCTGACGGGTGGGATCCAAAATCACATGCCAAGAACCAACCTCGCAACCCCATTAGCAACACAGGTGGCGTCGGCGACACCCGACACAATATGACCATGAATTACTCGGCCTATGGTCAGGGAGGTGATATCGGATTCAGAATGGACGATGACCGCAACGACTACGGCGCGGTCTGTGTCTACTGCCATACCCCACACGGCGCCAACACACAGATTGACGCCCCACTCTGGAACCGAACCGTTGCTCCTGATAGCGTCTACGAGCCCTACAACAGACCAACAACGCTAATGCGCCCCATGAGCGTACCAGGCCCGACCTCGCTGACCTGCCTGTCCTGCCATGATGGCACCATCGCCATCGATTCTGTGCTGAATATGCCGGGCTCGGGTCGAAACCCAATGGATAATAGCGAGAACATCAGCATTGGCGTAGGAGGCAACTCCAACTTCCTCGACCAATGGAGCGCCGGGGGCAATGTAGGTCCTCCCCCGGGTGTACATGCCACACTTGGGCCGGACTTGGGCGGAGGGGAAGGT
>JALTPW010000068.1 GCA_026999335.1 Chromatiales bacterium | reverse complement strand
TGGCACGCATGATGCTTTGAAGGCTTAAAGATGCATCTGTTATGCATCTTATAGTGCAGAGAACAGTCATCGAGACCAAGGCAACCCGTGCCACGGTCAATCATTCCATCAACCCAAAGGAGCAAGCCAATGAGTGAACGTTTCACCAAGGGCATGGCACGCAACATCTATGTGGGAGGCGGGGTATTTTCCCTGCTGCTGTTGCTCTCTCTGACCTTCCACACCGTGAGTGCACTGCCTGAACGCGATCATCGTGAAAACCTCACCCCCCAGGTGGCCCTGGGCAAAAAGGTCTGGGAAGACAACGACTGCATCGGTTGCCACACCCTGCTCGGCGAGGGCGCCTATTTCGCGCCGGAGCTGGGCAACGTCTACCAGCGCTTTGACGACAGCACCGAGACCATTGCGATGTTCATCCGCAGCCGTCCCGCCGAGGGCATCCCCGGCCGCCGCAGCATGCCCCAGTTCAACCTCAGTGATGAAGAGCTGACCGCTGTGTCGGAGTTTCTCAAGTGGACATCGGAGATCAATACCAACAACTGGCCACCCAACATCGAGGGCTGAGACATGATGAAATACACCTCCCAAGCGGTTGCAAAACCCTACTTCATCGCCGCCATCGGCCTGTTCATCGTCCAGGTGGTGTTCGGCCTGATCATGGGCCTGCAGTACGTGGTAGGCGATTTCCTGTTCCCGGAAATCCCCTTCAACGTAGCGCGCATGGTGCACACCAACCTGCTCATCGTCTGGCTGCTGTTCGGCTTCATGGGCGCCAGCTACTTTCTGGTGCCGGAAGAGTCTGAGCGTGAACTGTGGAGTCCCAAGCTGGCCATTGCCCTGTTCTGGATTTTCCTCGTCACCGGCGCCCTGACCGTCCTCGGCTATCTGCTGGTGCCTTATGCCGCGCTGGCCGAACTCACTGGCAACGACCTGCTGCCCACCATGGGCCGCGAGTTCCTCGAACAGCCCACCATCGCCAAGATCGGCATCGTCATCGTCGCCCTGGGCCTTATCCTCAATATCGGCATGACCGTGCTCTCCGGACGCAAGACGGTGATCAGCGTGGTGCTGCTCACCGGCCTGGTGGGCCTGGCGGTGTTCTTCCTGTTCGCCTTCTACAATCCGGACAACCTGGTGCTGGACAAGTACTTCTGGTGGTGGGTGGTGCACCTGTGGGTGGAAGGTGTATGGGAACTGATCCTCGGCGCCATCCTCGCCTTCGTGCTGATCAAGGTCACCGGCGTGGACCGCGAGGTGATCGAGAAGTGGTTGTACCTGATCATCGCCATGGCCCTGATCACCGGCGTCATCGGCACCGGCCACCACTACTTCTACATCGGCACCCCAGGGTACTGGATGTGGCTGGGTTCCATCTTCGGCGCCCTGGAGCCGATCCCGTTCTTTATGATGACCCTGTTCGCCTTCAACATGGTGTCGCGCCGCCGCCGCGAGCATCCCAACCAGGCGGCCGTGCTATGGGCCCTCGGCACCGCGGTGATGGCCTTCCTCGGCGCCGGCGTGTGGGGCTTCATGCACACCCTGGCGCCGGTGAACTACTACACTCACGGCAGCCAGATCACCGCCGCCCACGGCCACATGGCCTTCTACGGCGCCTATGTGATGATCGTGCTGACTATCATCTCCTACGCCATGCCCATCCTGCGCGGCCAGGGCAACGCCGCCCCCGCGGGCGCGCAGCGGATGGAAAAGTGGGCCTTCTGGCTGATGACCCTGTCCATGGTGGTGATCACCCTGGCACTGACCGGTGCCGGCGTGCTGCAAATCTGGCTGCAGCGCATGGCCGAGGAGCCCATGTCGTTCATGGCCAC
>JALTPW010000067.1 GCA_026999335.1 Chromatiales bacterium | reverse complement strand
CGAGGCTGAGGCGAAGATAAAGGCGGCAGAAGCGGATTATCCCGGCTTGCAACGCTTGATTGAGCAAGTGCTGGCGGCTGATCCTCGACCCGCCTACCAAGCGGGTAAGCCGCAGCGGCGCCAATTTGGTATGCGGCTTTGGGACTATGATGTGCAGTGGGAAATGGTGGACGGCGAGGTGCGGGTGACGGGGCTTGTCTTGCTGTCACTGGATGAGACTCCCTGAGCGTGGCTGCGAAATGCCTGTATTGGAAGCCTGTCGGGTTGGGTGTTTTTTTTAAGAATGTGCAATCACATGTCGATGATGTCGCTGATGGATATATTTTCATTTTACGCATACTTTAACCTGGGGGCAGGGGCTATGCCCCGTTGTTTCTATTTTGTCGGAAAATAATATGATGGCAACGGACGTCAGCGTGCTCCTGGGACGACATGTAGCGCCAGTGCTGGATAATCCGGATGGCCGGCTGCCCGCCGGAATCGCCTTTTTTCTGCGTCACGATACCGACTCGGCGCAGATTTCCCTGCTCGGCTATTCCGGTGCGATCTTCAGGCCCGAGGGTTATTTTCATCTTGCCGTAAAGCAGGCGGTGATGCTGCCGGATCTGTTTGGTGGCTACGGGGCCGCTATGCCGCTTTCCCTGTCCGCCGCTGCGTTAGCGGAAAAAAATATTTTTCAGCGTGAATTCGGCGTGAGCCATTTTGCCGCAGCCAGCCTTCGTCTCGATGGCCGGGCAATGGGTGCTCTGTTAGTCGGGCGTGGGGAACAGGAGGCGCCATTCAGCCCGCAGGAAATTACCGCCCTGGAGGCCACGGCTCACCAGTTGGAAGATTCGCTGCAACAGGGCTTTTGCGCGGCAAAAAACCGCCGCTCACAGGAACGCTTTCGTTTGCTCAATGAGCAGGTGTCCAATCCCATCGTGATACTGGATTGTGATCTGAAGATCCGTGAGGCCAACCGGGCCACTGCGAGCCTGCTGGGTATGAATGCAGAAGACCTGCCCGGTTGTGGTATCGAGGCCTTTTTCGTCGATGGTGGCCGACAATTGCAGGCGCTGCGTGGCATCGAGCGTGATGGTGCGACCTTCTTCGAGGCTGCCGTACAGCGCCCTGATGGCACTCTGCTGTATGTGGATGTGCATGCCAATCTGATCACCCTGGGTGATGAGCCCATGATTAAGATATTCCTCCGAGATATCAGTGCGCGTAAGCAGGCCGAAGAGGATCTGCGACGAACCCATCAACATGTACGGCATATTCTTGAGTCCACCAGCGATGCTTACGTGGCCATTGACGATGACTGGAATATCACCTATTTCAACGCCCGTGCCGAAGGTTTGTTTCAGGTGTCACGTGAGCAAATGCTGGGGCATAGCCTGTGGGATCAGCTACCGGAGTTTGCCAGTTCCTGTTACAAGAAATTCCACCATTCACGCAATAGCGACAAGGTGTTGCAATTTGAAGGTTACTACCCTCCGTTAGACCGCTGGGTGGAGACCCACACCTATCCTCATCCGGATGGTCTGTCGATCTTTTTTCGTGATATTACCGAGCGCCGTCAGGCGGAGTTGATGTTGCGGGACAGCGAACTGCGTCTGCGCACGATTCTCGACAATATGATGGACGGCATTATCTCGGTGGATTCACTGGGATTTATCGAAACCTTCAATCCAATGGCGGAACAGTTGACAGGTTATAGTGCCGAGGAGGTTATCGGTACCAATGTCAGTATTCTGGCGCCGGGTATCCAGAGTAAAAAACAGGACAAGTTCATTCGCTGTTACCTGACGAATGGGCACTCGGATCTTGTCGGTCAACGTAGTGAACTGACGGCTTGTCGCAGGGATGGTAGCGTCTTTCCCGCCGAGGTCTCCCTGAGTGAAATGCGCCTTGGCAGCAAACGGAGTTTTATCGTGACACTGCGCGACGTCACGGAGAAAAAACGTGTCGAGGCAGAGCTGCAACGCTACCGCGAGCATCTTGAGGAGCGGGTGCGTGAGCGTACCGCTGAATTGGTGGTGGTGCGTGATCAGGCCGAGCAGGCCAATCGTGCCAAGAGCGCCTTTCTGGCCAATATGAGTCATGAATTGCGCACGCCGCTGAATGCCATCATCGGCTATAGCGAATTGCTGCAGGATGAGGCCGGGGAGCGGGGGCTGCTGGAGATGCGTAATGATCTCGGTCGCATTCATCAGGCCGGTGATCACCTCCTCAAATTGATCAACAGTGTGCTGGATCTGTCGAAGATTGAGGCCGGCAAGCATGTGATGGATCTGGAGTGGTTCAATGTGCAGGGAATGGTGCAGGAGTGTCTGTCGACCCTGCAGCCACTGTTGGAAAAAAATCAAACCCAGCTGGAATACCACTGTGCCGATGACGTGGGTGAGATGCTGGCCGATAATTTGCGGGTGCGTCAGTCACTGCTCAACCTGCTGAGCAATGCCACCAAGTTTACTCGTGATGGCCAGGTAACACTGGAGGTGTTCCGAGAGGTGCAGGCGGGGAGTGAAAAAACCTGTCTGCTTTTTGTTGTCATCGACACCGGTATCGGCATCAGTGACGAACAGATCGGTCTGTTGTTCCAGAGTTTCAATCAGGCCGACAACACCATCTCCTCGCAATACGGCGGCAGTGGGCTGGGGCTGGCCATCAGCCGAAGCCTGTGCCGATTGATGGGGGGCGACATTACTGTCAGCAGCCGACTCGGCGAGGGTTCCCGTTTTGAAATGCGTCTGCCGGAGGTGGTAGAAAGCGAATCTCCGCCCGATTGACCCTGCCTGACCTGCATTGCGTGCGTAGTGGCTTCGTGCCCTGCAATGCTTCCTGCTGAAAAGATATAACCATTACTCCATGCAAGGTGATAAATTAGACTGCAGTTGGCGCCGCGATACATCACAGGCACGCTGAACCTCAATTGATCACCTTGATGGAGTCATATGCTTTCCCGACTGTTCGCCCCCAAGTGGAAACACCCGAAACCCGCCGTACGCCAAGAGGCGATCAAGGATCTGCCGGATGATGCCCAGGCTATTTTCAGGCAGGTGGCGGAGGAAGACAGCGATGCCGTCATCCGTCGCCTGGCCCTGCGTCGCCTGTGTGATCTCCAGCAGGTTCAGGCGCTGTGCGCGAAGGCCGGCAGTGATACCGACCGCCATACCGCCGAACAGCACCTGAGCCATCTGCTGGCCGGCAAACTGGCACAGGGTCCGGCGCTGACCGAGCGCTGGCGGTTTCTCGAAGGGTTGTCCGACGAACACTGGTTCGAGCGCATGTTAAAAGAGGGTCAGGAGTCCGAGCTGCGCCGGCAAGCGCTGCAGCGGGTGAGCCGTCAATCGCTATTAGGCGATGTCGCCCTGAGCGATGACGATGCATCGGTACGCCATGCCGCAGCGACGAAACTCACCCGGCGTTCCACCCTGGAACGTGTCGCCAAAGGCGCCCGCCGACATGACAAGCGGGTGTATCAGTGCGTGCGGGATGCTCTGGCCGTCCTGGATGCCGCCGACAGCCGGCCGCGGGAAATGCGCGCGCAGGCAGGCAAGCTGAATATCCAGTTGCAGGCCCTGCTGAAGGCCGCGCAGGGCACTGGCGACTGGGGCCGTATCGAAGGCTCGATGCGTGGCCTGCAACGCCAATGGGCGAGATTGGATCTGTCGCTTTTGGAGCAGACCGCAGTGGAGGTCTTTCAGCAAGGCATCGACCGCTTCGACTTCGCCTTGCAAGACTGGCGGGAACGTGAGCAACAGCAGGCCCGCGAGCACGCCCTGCGGCAGGCGAAGCTGACGCAGGCCGAGAGTATCTGCGCACAATTGGCGTCTCTGCTCGAGACGCTACGCGACGCAGGACGGGTGCGCGATCTGACGACGGTCAACCAGGCCTGTGATGTCTGCGCTCGCAGCTGGCGTGATCTGGATCTGCCCGATGACAGTGACGGTCAGGCACTGACTTTGCGCTACGACACCCTGCAGGCGGCGTTGGCGCAGGTGCGGGATGATGAAGCCCTGCTGGCCGAACTGGCGCCACGACTCGAGGCGTTGCAGCAGGCGGTGCAGGCCCTGCTGTCGCAAGCGTCTGTCGCCGAGCCGGCGCTACGCAAGCTGGAAAGGCAGTGGCAGGCATTGCCGCGTCCCGTCCAACTGACACTGGACGGCCCACAGGCGACCGCCATTGGCGAGGGTCTGCACACCTTGCAGGAACGGCTGAGCCGGCAACGGCAACAGCAACAGGCCAGTGCCGAGGCATTGCAGGAAATGGTCTCCCGGCTGGAGCAGCACCTGCGTGAACAGACCTACAAGCCTGCTTTTGTGTTGGCACAAAAAGCGCAGCAGGTGCAGGACTCGCTGAGTGGCGAGATGTTGCGCAAGCTAGAAAAATCTTCCGTGCTGAAGCGTCTGCACAAAGTACAGGCCCAACTGCGGGAAATGCGTGACTGGCGTGCCTTCGCCAATGCGCCGGTGATGGAACAGCTGTGCGGCGATATGGAGCGGTTTGCCGATGAAATTGAGGTCGGCGGCGATGTTGATTTCAGCGACGGCGCCGCCCGTGTGCGCAGTGCCCGTGCCGAATGGAAAAAGATGACCGAGGCACAGGGCGCCGCACCCAAGGCCCTGTGGCGGCGTTTCGATACCGCCTGCAGCCGCGCCTACGCTCCCTGTCAGGCCTATTTCGAGACCCAGGGTGCACAGCGTGACGAAAATCTTCAGCGTCGGCAGTCCGTGTGTCAGGGGCTGGAGGATTATGCCCGGAAGGTTGGCCCCCAGGCAGCGGATGACACGGACTGGCCGGCCCTGGAGCAGATCATCAAGACGGCGGATCGGGAATGGCGTAGCCTCGGTGCGGTGCCGCGGCAGCAGCAAAAGGCGATCAACCGGCGCTTCCGTAAGGTGATGGATCATCTACGTGCTCTGGCTCGCAAACATCGTGAGCACAATCATGCGCAAAAAGCCGAGCGGGTGAAACAGGCCGAGCAGTTGCAACAGCGTCTGGCCGAGGGCGACGAAGAACTGCCGGTGGCGCTGGAAAAGGCCAAGGCCCTGCAGGCCGAATGGAAGCAGATCGGCCCGGCCAGCAAGGATGGCGAGCTGTGGCGACGGTTTCATGCCGCCTGTGACGCTATCTTCACCGAGCGCAAGCGCGAGCGTGTCGCCCATAATGAGGCCGTTCATGAGCAGGTGCGGATTCGCCGGCAGATCTGTGAGCAGATCGAGGTGGCGGCCAGTGCCCAGGGCGATGAGTTCCGCCAGGCACGGCACGCCGTGGACGAGGCGCATGCCCAATGGCAAGCGGCGGGGCCTTTGCCGAAGCGGGAAATGGATCGCCTCGAGCGTCGCTATCGCGCCGCCTGTGGAAAATTTGCAAAACGCTTGCAGGCCGAACGGCAGGCGCAACACCAGCAGGCCCGGCAGTGTCTGTACGACAAGGCGGAACTGTGCCAATCATTGGAATGGCTGGCTGACCGGCAGCTCGCCGCTGGCCGGGATGTGGTGCAGCTGGTGGCCGAGCGTGAAGTTCTGAGTCGCCGTTTCGAGGCCCTGGGAGAGGTACAAGGTGCGATGGGCAAGGGCGTGGCCGCCCGCTACCGGCGAGCACTCGTCCGGCTGGATCGGCTGGCGGCCGAGAACGCCGATCTGTCGGCATTGCAGGCCGAGCTGGTTGCCGAGCGTGAGGACGCAACACAGCACCGGCTGGAACTGTGTCTGCAACTGGAAATAGCGGCGGGTATCGAGTCGCCGGTGGACTACCGGCAGGCGCGTCTGGCCTATCAGGTGGCGCTCCTGGCCGAGCAGATGAAAAGCGGTCTGCATCCTTCGCTGGAGGAGCAGCTGCAAAACCTGAGCCTGGACTGGTACGCCACGGCGGCCGCCGACGAGTGCCGTAGTGCCGACATCAGTAAGCGCTTCGAGTCTCTGTTGCAGACTGCCGGGAAGCGCAAGGCAGGCGCTGAGCCGCCGTAGGAGCGGGCCATGCCCGCGATGGGTTTTAAG
>JALTPW010000066.1 GCA_026999335.1 Chromatiales bacterium | reverse complement strand
CACGTCGAACACAACAGACGCACCAAACGTTGCGCCAACACACCGAGTAGCGTGGACGACAGCAGAAAAGGCTCCACGCCCATGTCACGCAGGCGGGTCACCGCACCAACCGCACTGTTGGTATGCAGGGTCGACAACACCAGATGACCGGTCAGCGAAGACTGTACGGCAATCTCCGCCGTTTCCAGATCACGGATTTCGCCAATCATCACCACGTCCGGATCCTGGCGTAAAATGGCGCGCAGGCCGCGCGCGAAGGTCATGTCAACCTTCATGTTGACGTTGGTCTGACTGACGCCCTCGAGGTCGTATTCCACCGGATCCTCGACGGTCATGATGTTGCGCTTATGGTCGTTAAGCTGCGTCAATCCCGCATACAAGGTGGTGGTCTTGCCGGAACCGGTCGGCCCCGTAACCAAAAGTATACCGTGCGGCCGATGGATGACATGATCCATCACCTTATGTGTTCTTTCGTCCATGCCCAGATGTGAAAGATTGAGCCTGCCGGCCTGTTTGTCGAGCAGACGCAGCACCACACGTTCACCCTGCCCGGTGGGAATGGTGGAGACACGCACATCCACTGCGCGACCGGCCACACGCAGGGAGATACGACCATCCTGCGGCAGGCGTTTTTCGGCAATATCCAGCTTTGACATAACCTTGATTCGCGACACCAACAACGGCGCCAGCACACGACGGGGGGTAAGCACTTCGCGCAGCACACCATCGACACGGAAACGCACCACCAAGCGGGTCTCGTAGGGCTCAATGTGAATATCCGAGGCATCTTCTTTGATGGCCTGGGTCAGCAGGGCATTGATGAGACGAATGATGGGAGCGTCATCTTCGCTTTCCAATAGGTCTTCCGGTTCGGGAAGATCCTGTGCCACCTGAAACAGGTCGGCCTCTTCGTCGAGGTCGTCCATCATCTGCATGGCCTGACCGGAGTGTTGTTCGTAGGATTGCTGCAGGCGTGCGTCAAACTCATCGATATCAATCAGTTTGAGGCGCACGGGCGCACCGAGAAAGCGGCGCATCTCGGCCAGAGTCACGGCGCTGACGCCGGGGCGCGCCAGTACCACGGTGTGATCCGCATGCTCCTCGCCCACCATGACACCATTACGCTTGGCAAAGGCGAAAGGCAAACCATGGGCACCGTGCACTTCGTCCATCTCCCCAACGGGCCTTTCCTCGCCGGACAGTGTATCCACGCTCTCCCTCATCGCCTACCGCCCAACCCCTGGCCGGCTATTTTCTGTTATACCACGCTCATCCTTCGCCTTTTTGCCGGCTGAGGGTTTTTTATCAGCCGAGGGCTCTTCGTCAAAGGGCTCGGGAATGTAGAGATAGTCACCTTCAGGCGGCAGGGTCGGATGCTCCTCACCGGACAGCAGGCCAACGCCTTCATCGAGCAGATCCAGCTGACGGCCACGGATGAAATTGTATTTATTGCGGGTCAGATTGAGACTGTCACCCTTGGAGCGCAGGATAGTCGGACGCATGAACACCATCAGATTAACCTTTTGCTTCTGCACCGACTTGTAGCGGAACAACGCGCCGAGCAGGGGGATGTCACCGAGGCCCGGCACCTTCTGCTCATTTTCCACCACACGGTCTTCGATCAAGCCACCCAGCACCAGCACCATACCGTCATCCACCAACACACTGGTCGTGATGGTACGCTCGCTGGTCACCACGTCGCCCTGCCCGGCCGAACCGGCGGCAATGCCATCGATGCTCTGCTCAATTTCGAGAAGAATGGTATCGCCCTCGTTGATCTGCGGCTTGACTTTGAGGCGGACGCCCACCTTCTTGCGCTCGAAGGTGGTAAAGGGATTCACCGAGCCTGACGCATTGCCACCAGTGGTATTGGTGTAGGTGCCGGTGGGAATGGACAGCTCCTGACCGACAAAGATCTCCGCCTCTTCGTTATCCATGCTCACCAGGTTCGGCGTGGAAAGAATATTGGTAGCGCCATCGCCTTCCAAGGCGCGAACCAGGGCGGCAAAATTGAAGGTGTTACTGTTGAAGCGGCCGGCGCCGACCGTCATGCCGGTACCAATGGCGCCAATGGCCGCGAGCGGATTACCGGAAGCCGTCAGCGCAGCACCCGCAAGGCTGGAGATACTGGTACCGCCGCCACCGAAATTAATCGCGCCGACGGGCATATTGCCGCCCGAGCCGTCGAAAAGCCACTGCACACCCAGCTCGGCGGCGCGATCCGAGGAGACCTCGGCAATCACCGCCTCGACCAGCACCTGCGCGCGGCGTATATCCAGCTGGCGAATCACCGATGTCAGCGAACGATATACCGCCGGCGTGGCGGTAATCACCAGTGCATTGGTACTCTCGTCGGCCTGGATGTCAAAGGGCTGATTGCGCACAGCCGCCGGTGCCTTGCCCTTTCCATTACCTTTTTTTGCCTTGCCGACGCCGGTCAGTACCGTCGCCAGATCCTTGGCCTTGGCATAGCGCAAATACACCACATGGGTATCGCCGCTGGTTTCCGAGGGCGTATCGAGGTGGGAGATGATGGCGCGCAGCTGCAGTCGGGTGGTGCGATCGCCACCAATAAGAATACTGTTGGTGCGTTCGTCCGCTACCAACATGGGTTTGGCGACCTTGGCCTGTTTCGCACCCTGCTGCTGCAGGGAGTTGAGCACACGCACCAGATCCGCCGCCACCGCGTGTTCCAGCTGGATGTATTCGATCTCGCCGCTGCTGGGCTGGTCGATGCGCCGGATAATGTTCACCAGGCGTGCAATGTTGGCGGCGCGATCAGAGATAATCAGCACGTTACTGGGTGGATAAGCCGCCAGGTGCCCCTGCGGTGGCACCAGCGGACGCAAAATGGGCACCAGCTGTGCAGCGGTCACATGCTCGATCTGCACCACGCGGGTGACAGACTCATCGCCACGTCCTGGCTGACGCTTGCTGGCGGTAGGCATACCGCTGTGTTTGGCATCGGCATCGGGGACGATCTTGATCGTCTCACCGCTGGGCACGGCCGAATAGCCATGCACTTCGAGGATCGACAGAAAGACCAAGTATATCTCGCTCTCGCCCATAGGACGATTGGAGATCAGCGTCACCTTGCCCTTGACACGCGGATCGACAATGAAGTTCTTGCCGGTCACTTCGGCCACCGCACTGATCACCGCATTGATATCGGCACCCTTGAAATTGAGCATATTCTGCGGCGGTGCGGCCATCACCGGCAGAATCAGGACGAGCCACAGCAGCAGTGCGCCCAGCGCCGGCGTCAGACCCGATGCCCACTGGCGGCGGACACGGCTATGTTGTTGCAAGATCATGATAACAGTTTATCCCTCGGCCACAGGCGGCCATTGTAATCCGTCATGGGAATGTCTGATCAATTCTGAACCAACAGACATGAGATGCAAATACTCAAGACCAAGGCGCCAGGACTATTGGCGCCAACAGTAGGCGCCCTAGGCGACACCAAGATTGGGCATTTTGGACTCACGGCTGTCGGTCATGAATCGATCAGGGGTTCCCTCTAGTCTATTTGAAACGAAAAGCTCTGAGAGGTGCCATTGCGTTCCACTTCCAGGTTGATCTGCGACAGGGTGGTTACATCACGCATCAGCTCCAACGCCTTCAACGGATTATCCATGGGAATACCGTTGATGGATGTCACCACGTCGCCGGCACGCAGGCCAAAGCGCGACAACAATTGGCGGTCACGGCCCGGGCGAACACGGTAGCCCTTGAGCTTGCCAGTGGAACGGTCACGCACCGGCTCAGCACGCACCAGTTCCATCACGCTCTGCGGATCAGTGACCAAGGCATCGCGATACTGGCGCAGCAGGGCACCGGTGTCTGTGGTGCTCGACGAGATGGCGACTGCCGGCCGGCTGCCAGGGATCGAATTCATGGCAACCCGGTTATTCACCAGGGTATTTGCATCCTTTGGCAAGCGCAGGGTTTCCAAGCGCCCACGGTGTTCCAGAATGATGCGGTCGGCATGAATTTCCTTCAGCACGGCATTACCCGGCAGCTTGTCGTCCACGGCATAGGCATCTTCCAGCCCCTTGCCGTCGGCAATGATGGCTCGTGCAATGACGGCATTGTCCGAGGCCAGCACGCCGTGCAGCTTCAGATTTAGGCGGGTGTCCGGGGCATCCACCACCTTGGCTGCCACCTTGGGCGCCGCCTTCCCAGCCTCACCAAACAGGTGCAGACGTTCAATACTGGCGGCTGATACCCTGGCCGGTGCCGAGCGGGTCTGTGTCGGGGCGGATCCGGGCAGAACAAATCCGGCCATGTTCTCAGCGGGCGCCGGCAACAATGTCCAGGTCAGGCCGGCCAGCGCCTTTGCCAGCAGCACGATCAACAGCAGCGCAACCAGCGCGGACAAACGCCGATCCTGCGCCAGCACCGCCAGCCGGGGCAACCAGTCCGCCTGCCAGCTAGGCACAGAGAGAGTCCGGGAATTCATCGAGTAGATATTTTGTCATATTACGGCGGTATTTTGTCCCATAGAGCAATGTCACAGCGCCCGGTTCAGCGGCATAATGCATGATTCACGCCAAGAGCTAGACGCTAACAGGATTGGCCCGCAATCACCAGCCTGCGCAAGCGTGGAAAGGCCGTATCTCTGGACTTGCGGCAGACATTAGGAATTTTCACACATTACCCATCAGACCCTTGACCGCACGATGGTTCCGAATTGACCTTGCCGGGTCTGCTGGTAATGACTTTTCGTCTCATCACCACTGCCGGCGACAACGAACGATCTGCGCAGAATACGACACCGACCGGCAATTTGTCAGGGTCGATATCCCGCTTGCGTGCGCCAGAAGGCGAAGAAATCTCCCGGTTAATGCTCGCGCGTCGAATGGAATTCTATCTCGGGCCAACGCTCCATGGTCAGATCAAGATTGATACGCGTCGGCGCAATATAGGTCAGATTGTCATCACCATCCAGGGCCAGGTTGTCATGGGCCTTCTTTTTGAATTCGTCGAGTTTCTTGTTGTCCGTACACTCCACCCAGCGCGCCGTCGCGACATTAACCGCTTCAAATAAACATTCTACCTTGTATTCGTGCAGCAGTCGGTGAGCCACCACATCAAATTGCAGAATACCCACGGCGCCGACGATCAGGTCATTGCAATTCAAAGGCCGAAGCAGCTGAGAGGCGCCCTCTTCGCACAGCTCCTGCAAGCCCTTCTGCAGGGCCTTCATACGCAATGGATCACGCAGGCGCGCACGGCGAAACAGTTCCGGCGCAAAATGCGGGATACCGGTGAATTTCAGCGCTTCACCCTGGGTGAAGGTATCGCCAATCTGGATCGTGCCGTGATTGTGCAGGCCGATGATGTCGCCGGAATAGGCATTCTCGACGTGCTCACGATCTGCGGCCATAAAGGTGATGGCATTGGGGATTTTTATATCGCGGCCAATGCGCACATGGCGTGCCTTCATGCCCTGGCTGTACTGCCCGGAACAGATGCGCAGAAAGGCGATGCGGTCGCGGTGCGACGGATCCATGTTGGCCTGGATCTTGAACACGAAGCCAGTGAATTTTTCTTCGTCGGGCGCCACATGACGCGTCTGAGTCTTGCGCGGCGGTGGTGGTGGCGCAAAATTGACCAGCGCATCCAGCAGCTCACGCACGCCAAAATTATTGATGGCGGAGCCGAAATAGACCGGCGTCAGCTCGCCGGCCAGGTAAGCGTCCAGGTCGAACGCATGACTGGCGCCGCGCACCAGCTCCACCTCTTCGCGCAGCTCTTCGGTCATGCTGCCAAACAGTTCGTCCAGGCGCGGATTGTCCAGTCCCTCAATAACCTCGCCCTTCTGAATCTTGCCGCCATGACTGGGGCTGTACAGGTGAATGGTGTCAGTGTAGAGGTCGAACACACCCTTGAAGGCCTTGCCCATGCCGATAGGCCAGGTCATCGGCGCACAACGGATCTTAAGAATATCCTCGACTTCATCGAGTAGATCCAGCGGGTCACG
>JALTPW010000065.1 GCA_026999335.1 Chromatiales bacterium | reverse complement strand
CGATTTGCAGCGCCGTTACGGCAAGCCCTCCGTTGCGGGCGACCGTCCTGGTGAAGAAAAAGGCTTCGCCATCGTCGCCTACGGCAAGCTGGGCGGCATCGAACTGGGTTACGGTTCGGATCTGGACATGGTGTTCCTGCATGCCAGCAATGACGCCGCGCCGGTCAGCGGCGCTGTGACCGCGGGGCCGAAGGTGGTGGCGGATGCGGTGTTTTATGCCCGCCTCGGCCAGCGTATCATCCACATCCTGACCACCCTGACTCCGGCCGGCACGCTTTACGAGGTCGATATGCGGCTGCGTCCCAGCGGCGCTTCCGGCCTGCTGGTGGTGGGTGTACCCGGTTTCGAGGATTACCAAAAAAACAAGGCCTGGGTCTGGGAACATCAGGCCCTGGTGCGGGCTCGGGTGGTGGCTGGTGACGAGGCTGTAGGTGCAGCATTCCATCGCGTGCGCCACGAAGTGCTGAGCTGCGAACGTGATCCACTACTGCTAAAAAAGGAGGTACGCGAGATGCGCGAGCGTATGCGCGAGTCCCTGGGGCACGAATCCGCCGACCGCTTCGATCTTAAACAGGGGCGCGGCGGTATCGCCGATATCGAATTTATGGTTCAATTCGGGGTTCTGCGCTGGGCGCATCAGGCCCCGGATCTGACCGGCTTCACGGACAATATCCGCCTGCTGGCGGTGCTCGCCGCGCACGGTTTTTTTAGTGTGCAGGAATGCCGTATTCTCAGCGACGCCTACCGCGCCTATCGTGCCGAGGTGCATCGCCTGTCGCTACAGGAACGGCCTGCGCAGGTGGATGCGGCGCGCTTCGGCAGCGTGCGCGAGGCGGTGAGGCGCATCTGGCGTACTTATATTGAATAGCTACCTTGGCCATGGCAGTTCGTTGCAGGAGGCATGGTGTTTGTTGAAGGGTTTCGAACAGAGATTTGTCGGGTGTTTTCAGTTTTTTCCTTCCTGGGAAGGCGTTGGGATAAGGGGTGACTGAGAGGGGAGGGGCGGCTGTTATATTTAATCCCTCTGGGTTGAATTTCCCTCTGTTTGCAGCGTGGCAAACAAAATCAGAGTTTTAATTATGCCTCGTAGCTTGCTGAGGGATAGTTGTTTTGGATAAGGAGCCTTTTAAGCTTGTAGTAGGCCCAAGCGGTAACGCTATGCTGAGCGGAAAAGCAGGAATTGTCGTATTTAATGGCAGCCCAGTTTTAGAGGAATTGGGGGTGGCGGTTAAGTTTGTGAATGTACAATTTGGGCAAAATGATGATGGGAAAATAAGTTATACAGGTACATTTGAAGTTGGCGCATATGCAATGTCAATTTCAGGATATGTTGATGTTGAAAAATTAATACTTGGATGTACAGGTTTGTTATGTGTTGCAGCTAGAGCAGTGAAAAATCGAAACAACATTATAAGAGAACGGATGATTCGGGAGGTGGTGAAGTGACAAAGCTGCATCCATCTTGCATTTTTTTTATATCTTTTGCTCTGTTTGGGTGTTCACATGCTTTTGATAAAGAGAATGATTCGCCCATCCAGAAATATAATGAATATGTTGGTGCTTTGTCAAAGAAATCATATGAAGATATTTTGAAGGAATACTGGGTGGAAAGTTTTGTTTCTGAGAGTTTGCCATTACTGCTTGATGGCTCGGAAAATGCGAAACTTGAGAGAAATTCAGTTATATTTTCAATCAATTTTCCGCAAGATATGACGTCCATGGTGTTTCAAAAAGAAAATGTGAATAATCAATCAGCCTGTGTATTGGTTGCGGGCGTGTCTGAGGAAAATACGCCGTTGATATTCAACGTGGCGTACACGATGGAAAATGGCCGATGGCTTATAAAGAAAGTTCATGGGGCTTTCTTGAGGGCGTCTGATTCATATCCAAGCCAGCCGGACTGTTTTCCAGCAGCGCCATAAAACATTACGAAGTAAATCACTGACAATAAGACAGAGGAGTAACAGACTTATGTCGATGGACGACCGCGATGGTCTCATCTGGCTGGATGGAGAAATGGTGCCCTGGCGTGAGGCCAAGGTACATGTGTTGACCCACACCCTGCACTACGGCATGGGCGTGTTCGAGGGTGTGCGTGCCTACCACACTGAGACCCGGGGTACGGCCATCTTTCGCTTGCAGGAACACACCGACCGTCTGTTCCGCTCGGCGAAGATTCTCAACATGCCCATGCCCTTCGACAAGGCAACGATCAACGAGGCCCAGCTGGCCGTGGTGCGTGAGAACCATCTCGATACGGCCTATTTGCGGCCGATGGTGTTCTATGGTTCCGAGGGCATGGGCCTGCGCGCCGACAACCTCAAGGCGCACGTGGTCGTGGCGGCCTGGGAATGGGGCTCCTACCTGGGCGTCGATGGCATGGAGAAGGGCATCCGTATCAAGACGTCTTCCTTCACCCGTCACCATGTCAATGTGACCATGTGCAAGGCCAAGTCCAACGGCAACTACATCAACTCCATCATGGCCCTGCAGGAGGCCATGACCGATGGCTACGACGAGGCCCTGTTACTGGACGTGGACGGTTTTGTCGCCGAAGGCAGTGGCGAAAATATCTTCGTGGTGCGCAACGGCGTGCTTTACACCCCCGAGCTGACTTCGGCGCTGGAGGGCATCACCCGCGATACCATCATGATCCTCGCTGGCGAGCTGGGGCTGAAAGTGGTGGAGAGGCGCATCACCCGCGACGAGGTGTATGTCGCCGACGAGGCATTTTTCACCGGCACCGCTGCCGAGGTGACGCCGATTCGCGAGCTGGACAATCGTCTCATCGGCAACGGTGGCCGCGGCCCCATCACCGAGCGGTTACAGACCCTGTACTTCGACGTGGTGCACGGCCGTCACGGCCAGCACCAGGAATGGCTGGCGGCCGTCAACGGATAACAGAGAGCAGAGTGTTGTAGGTTGGGGTGAGGCACGAACCCCAACAATACAGGCTCCGATAACTCCCGCTGTTGGGGTTCGTACCTCACCCCAACCTACAAACAATAGAGAAAAAACCATGTCACAAGCCCAGCAGACCATTGAGCCCAATGCGCAACACCGCTACGAAATCACCCGCGCCGACCTGCCTCTGCACTGTCCCATGGACGGCATGAGCCTGTGGAACTCGCATCCACGCGTGTTTCTGCCCATCGAAAAGACCGGCCAGACCAAGTGTCCGTACTGCGGTGCGGAATACGTGTTAAAGGACGACTGACATGTCCATCGACGTGCCGGCCGCCATCGCGGCGCACCGCGAGGCCATCGATTTCGTGGCTGGGCTGGAGAACGAACTGCGCGCTGTCGCGCAACGCATCGAGGCCACTTTCGTGCAGGGTGGCACGGTGTTTGTTTGCGGCAATGGTGGCTCTGCCTCTGATGCCCAGCACTTCGCCGCCGAACTCACCGGGCGCTATTCCATGGATCGTCCCGGTTATCCGGCGGTGGCGTTGACCACCGATGCCTCGGCGCTCACCTCCATCGGCAACGACTACGGCTTCGAGCAGGTGTTTTCGCGCCAGTTGCAGGCCCTGTCGCGCCCCGGCGACCTGCTCATCGGCATCAGTACCTCCGGCAATTCCGCCAACGTAGTGTGCGCGGTGGATTATGCGCGTGACCATAGCATTCAGACCGTCGGCCTGCTGGGCCGCGATGGCGGTCATTTGGCACAACGGGTGGATACGGCGTTGATCGTCGGCGTCAATGCCACCGCCCGTATCCAGGAGGCGCATATCCTCATGTTGCACCTGCTGTGCGAGGCCTTCGAGTACCAACACTGAGCCCCGGTCTTTCTATCGCCTCGGCCTGTAGGAGCGGGCCATGCCCGCGATAAAGGCTTTTTGCCCCCGAGGCACCGAGACGCAGAGGAGACAATATGATGGGTCTCCGTGTTTCTCTGTGTCTCGGTGGCGAAATCTGGTACCCATCGCGGGCATGGCCCGCTCCTACCCGCCAGTCAGTCAGTGCTCATTCCGGATCGAAGCGATATCCCAGGCTGTCGATGTCGGTCTTGAAATAGGCCGTCACCCGTTCTCCTCGGCCTGTAGGAGCGGGCCATGCCCGCGATAAAGGCTTTTTGCCCCCGAGGCACCGAGCACAGAGGAGACAATATTATTGGTCTCTGTATTTCTCCGTGCCTCGGTGGCGAAACTTGGAACCCATCGCGGGCATGGCCCGCTCCTACCCGCCAGTCAGTCAGTGCTCACTCCGGATCGAAGCGATATCCCAGGCTGTCGATGTCGGTCTTGAAATAGGCCGCCACCCGCTCGGCGGTGTCGTCGTCGTAATAGTGACGGAAATCCTTGCGTTCCTTGGCCTGACGCTTGTGCGGCAGTGGCCGCGGCGCCACGCCAATGCGCCGGCAGACCGCGTCGAAATCTTCCTGTAAATTCTCATACTTGCCGATGAAGTCCGTGACGATGTTGCCGTGCAGGTCGACGAGGTAGTCCGATTGCAGCTGGATGGAGGTGTCTACGTGGTACTGATAGGGCCGTTGCGGATCCAGCTTCCAGCGGATGAACTGGGGGAAGTCCTCGATGTGCGCCATCAGCTGTGGGCGTTCGCGGCGGATGTGGTGATAGGAACTCACCTGCAGATCCCAGGGGTTGCGCACGAAGGCAAACTTGAACAGGCCATTGAAGAATTCCGCAGGCAGCATTTCCTTGGCGGCGATGATCCTGGCGTGGCGCGGGAACTTGGCGCCGATGCGGTGGCCGTTGAGGTGGCTCAGCTTGCTACAGATGAACTGTGACAGATAGGCCGGATCACGCCAACGCAGGCCCTCGAGGGCGGCGCGCACGCTGGTGCCGCCGGTCTTGGCGATGTGCACAAAAAGGAAGTTGTACTTGCGTGAGAGCAGCATGGCGGAACGAGTGTGGCTGAAAGGAGTGGGATTATACGTGGCCGGCCGTCATTGCCCCACTGAAAATCAGGAGGTGACTGAAATCCACCACAAGAACGCTTGCCACAGAGGCACGAAGAACACGGAGAAAAAGAACTTGTTACACCGCTCTGCGGTGTGACACATCCTGTGTCGCTCTGCGCCGCCAGACCGCCGACACCACTGAGCGACATCACCCGTCCTTCTCCGTGTTCTCCGTGCCTCTGTGGCGAAGAAGTTTTTGGCCTTATTCTTCCGATGGTTGTGCCTGTCGCGGCAGGCCGAGGATGTCAAGGTATTCGTCGGCGCTGCGTGCCACGGCAAAGTCAGCCACGGCTTCTTTCAGTGTTTCTGCATCAGGTGGTGCTGCGAGGGTGTCGAGGATAGCCTGGCCGAGGGCGTCGACGTTGGCCACCGGCACCAGTGGGCCAAAGCGCCCGTCTTGCAAGGTCTCGCGTGGGCCACTGGGGCAGTCGGTGGACACTACCGGAGTACCGCAGGCCATGGCTTCGGTGAGCACGTTGGGTGAGCCTTCCCAGCGCGAGGAGAGCACGAACAGATCGGCGGCGCGCATCCAGGCGTAGGGGTTGGCGGTGAAGCCGGGCAGAGCTACGTCATCGGCCACGCCCAGTTCGATGGCCAGGGCCAGCAGTTCGTCACGCTGGCCACCATCACCAAGGATGATGAGCCGGCAGGGGCGTGCGGCGCGGACGTGGGCGAAGGCGCGGATCAGGGTGGGAAAATCTTTTTGCCGGGTCAGCCGGCCGGCCGCGAGGATGACTGGTATCTCGTCTTTGGCAAACCAGGGATGGTCGATTATTTCTTCGCTCAGGGTCAGCAGGCGTGGGGTGATCACCGGGTTGTGCGCCACGCTGATGCGTTTTGCTGGCAGGCCGGTGACTTGCGCCGTGTCTTCGGCCACGCCGTGGGAGACGGCGATCACCCGCTCGGCCATGCGGTAGCTCCAGCGCATGGGCAGGGTGCGCGTGATGCGCCGCAGCCAGCTGCGGCCGGCCAAAGCCGCCGACAGATTGGTGCCCAGGCGGATGGCGATACGCGTGTCCACGCCACTGATACGCCGTGCCCATAGGGCCGCGCGGCCAGCGCGATCCTTGGCCACCAGCAGTATCGGCGGGTGATTCTGTCGCAGCCAGCGGGCCAGAGGCAGGACACTGGCCAGGGTGTGTTGCACGCCGAGGCGGATCACATTGACGCCTTCGGGCAGTTCGCGCAGGTGCTCACCTTCGGCGCGGATCAGCAACAGGTCGATGTGATAGCCGCGGTGGACGAACTCCTCTACCAGGTTCAGCACCATGCGCTCGACGCCGCCGGCGCCGGAGAAGGAGATGAGGATGGCGAGACGGGGGGTGTCAGTCATGTTGCCGCCCTTGTGGGGAAGCGCATGAGGACGTAGAGGTGCAAAGGATGCAGAGAAAAACAACACTGAAATTCTTCCGTGGGAACGGCTTCAGCCGCGATGGACTGCCTGGCGATGGCTTCGTGGCTAGAGCGGCTCCCACGAGACAAGTCCACGGAATGGATGAAATACCTTGGCCACCGCTTGGCTAACGCTCTTCGTCGCAGCTTGTAGGCTGGGCACAGTCCTCCGGGGAGGTGCGCGCGTGATGGTTGACGGGTACGGTTTACAGGGTGAGTACGGCCCGCCGGGGAAGTCTGTGTGTGACGATTGATGGGCCGTGCCCACTCTACGGAATCCGCGCCAAACAGCCGGCTGAGCATCAGCTGATCCACGCCAGCGGATCCTCTTCCGCCGCCGGCACCCGTCCCGGCTCTTCGATGAACAGCCGGTGCCAGATGGCGAACTGCATCAGCCCCCAGATCTCGCGGCTGGCGTCCTTGCCGGCGCATTGGGCGGCGAGCATCTGCTCCACGCCCTCGGCGCGGAACCATTGGCGGATAGCCGGGTTGTGCGGCAGTTTTTCGACCAGGCCGGCGAGGAAGTCACCCTGCAACCAGTCACCCACCGGCACATGAAAGCCGCGTTTTTTACGGTACAGATGATCGTGGGGCAGGTACTGCTCGGCCCAGCGCTTGAGGAACAGTTTGCCCTGGCCGGGCTTGATTTTCAGTTCACTCGGCAGCGACAGGCCGAACTCGACGATGCGATGGTCGAGGAACGGCACCCGTCCCTCCAGGCCGAAGCCCATCAGCATGCGGTCGGCCTTGACCAGCAGGTTGTCGGGCAGGGCGGTGGTGAGATCGACGTACTGGCTGCGCTGCACGTCATTCCAGCTGTGCGGCGTGGCTTGCCAGGCCTGGGTGAAGGGCTCGCGCACGGCTGCCTTGGCGGCCTGCAGTTCGGGCCCGAAGACCCGATCCGGCCAGGGCCTGCGCCAGTGGCCACGGGTGCGGAAGCCGCCGGAACCGGGGGTGATCAGGTTCTTCGCCCAGCGCTGCAGGGCGGACTTGCGATAGCGGCCGTAGCCGGCGAACACCTCGTCGCCGCCCTCGCCGGTGAACACCACTTTCAGTTCCCGGCTGGCGTGCTGGGCGAGGAGGTCGGTGGGCAGGCTGGCATAGTCGCGCATCAGGTCGTCGGCGCTCCACACCGTGTGCACCAGGCGCTGGAACACCGCCTGTTGATCCAGTTTGAGCGATGTGTGGTCGGTGCGGAATCGTTGCGCGATCTGTTCGGCATCGTTCAGCTCGTCATTCAGACGCGCACCGCTGAAGCCCACGGAGAAACTGCGGATGGGTTTGTCCTGGTAGCGGTCGAGCATGGCCAGGAGGATGGCGGAGTCGACGCCGCCGGAGAGGAACAGGCCGAAGGGCACGTCCGAGCGCATATGCTCGTGCATGGCGCTGTCCATTAGCTCGTCGAAGTCGCGTGCCGCCTCCTCGAAGCTGCACTGGCGGGGTTCTACGTCCAGTGCCGACCAGTAGCGCCAGCGTTCGATGCGCCCTTTGGCGTCGATGCGCAGGGCGGTGCCCGGTGGCAGGCGGCGGATGCCTTCGAAAATGGTCTCCTCGCCGCTGTTGAACTGGCTTTGCAGGTACTGTACCAGGGCACGCGGATTGATGGCTGGTGGCGTCGGCAGCAGCGCCAGCAGGGCCTTGATCTCCGAGGCGAAGGCGATGCCATCGGCGGTTTCGGCATAGAACAGCGGTTTGATGCCGAGGCGGTCACGGGCCAGGGTCAGGGTGCCTTCGCGTGCGTCATGCAGGGCGAAGGCGAACATGCCGCGCAGCTGCGGCAGGAAATTGCGGTCGTGTTTGGCGTAGGCCTGCAGGATGGTCTCGCAGTCGGAATGGGTGCTGAAACGGTGGCCGGCCGCGATCAGCGCCTCGCGCAGCTCGACATAGTTATAGATTTCGCCATTGGCCACCAGAGCCAGGCCGCGCTGGTTATCGAACAGTGGCTGATGGCCGCCCTCGAGGTCGATGATGGACAGCCGCGTGTGCGTTAGGCCCAGGTTGCCGCGCAGATAGACGCCGCTGTCGTCCGGGCCACGATGGTGTAGGGCCGTGGCCATGCGCTGGAGCCTGTCCGCTGCACCGTTATTGACGTGGAAATGATAGAAGCCGGCTATGCCGCACATGGTCTGTCCGCCTGTCGTCTGTTAATAAAGCCCTAAGTCAATGCCATTGACTGTAGATAGGCCTGAGTACTGGCCTCCAGGGTGTAGGGGCGTGTGGCCTGTTTCAAGTGCCCAGCGGATAAGGGGGCGTCGAGTGTTTGTTTCAGTGCTGTGGCAAGCGATGCCGTATCGCCCATGGGCACCAAGGGGCCGTAGCGGCCATCGGCGAGGATCTCGCGCGGGCCGCTGGGGCAGTCCGTGGAGACGGCGGGCGTGCCGAGTGCCAGGGCCTCGACCAGGATGTTGGGACTGCCCTCCCAATTGGAGGAGAGAGCGAACACGTTGGCCCGGGCCAGCCAGGCGAAGGGGTTGTCGGTGTAGCCAGGCAGTGAGACATCATCGGCCACGCCCAGCTTTTCCGCCTGTCGCAGCAGGCGCTCGCGCTGTCGTCCTTCTCCCAGAATGATCAGCCGGCAGCGGCGTTCCCGATGCAGACGGGCAAAGGCCTTGATGAGCAGGGCGAAATTCTTCGCCCGTCCCAGACGCCCGGCGCCGAGGATCACGGGAATCGCGTGATTCTCCAGCCAGGGATGTGGCACCGGCTCCCTGGCCCGGGCAGCAAGCTCCGGGGTGATGGCGGGGTTGGGCAGGGCCTGCACGGGCTGGCCGGTGAGGGCGCGGATGTCCTTCGCCACGCCTTGTGAGACGGCCAGCAGGCCGTCTGCCCGCTGGCAACTGCGGCGTAGCCCGTGCCGTATCCACCAACGTTTGGCGGCATTGCGGTGGGCGTATTTTTGACTGATGTTGCTGGCAAAACGCAGATAGACGCGGGTGTCGACAGCGGCGCTACGTCGTGCACTCAGGGCCAGGTCATGGCTGGTGTCCTTGGCGGAAAGCAGGCACTCGGGTCGGGTATCCAGCAGGTATTGCCGTACTCTGTCCAGCAACTGATGCGGCTTGCCGGCCCCCAGTTGCAGGCGCCGGATGCCTGTGGGGAGATCTTCGAGATAGTGGTCGTTGCCGGTGTTTTGCAGCAGATCCACCGTGACGCCATGAGCTGCCATTCCGCGCATCAGATTGGCCATCATGCGTTCGACACCGCCGTTGTCCCACTCGGGGACAAAGATGCAGAGCTGGATGTGGTGACTCATGTGCTTGTCAGGTGTTTCCGGTAGCTGGCCAGCGATTGCCGGATAGTACTGGCATAGGCGATACCGGCGAGGAAGTACCAGTAGACGCGGTAGTCGAACTTGTCCAGGCGAACCGTGGTCAGGTTCCAGATCAGGGTCAGGAAGAGGGCGCCGGCGAGCAGCAGGTAGAGGTCATCGGGTATCTCTCCCCGCCGATGGGCCCGGTAGGTGGCGCGGATGACGAGCAGCAGGGGTAGGGCGAAGAGCACGGCGCCGACCAGACCAAAGCGGTACAACACTTCCAGATAGCCGTTATGCAGGTGCCAGAACACCACCAGATCCTGACGATCCCGCAGGGGCGCCAGATCACGGGTGCTGCTGGTGCCGGGCCCCCAGCCGAGCCATGGACGCTCTTTCCACAGCTCCAGGCCGTAACTGAGGAGCCAGAAACGGGCGCCGAAGGATGATTGGGGCACCAGCTTGGCAACACTTTCCGTACTGAGTTCTTCGAGCTTGGAAATGCCTTCATAGACGGCACCTTCCTGGGTAGCCCGCTTGCTGATGGTCTCGAAGTTGGCGACAAAAACTCCGCTGATGAGCGTAACGCCGGCAATGGCTACCAGAGCCAGTTTTTTACGAGAAAAATCCGGGTGAGCCTTGAGCCAGCCACGGATGAAGAAAAAGAAGATGGGAGGGAAAACCAGAGGTGCGGCGAACCAGACGGCGCGTGTCTGGCTGACGATGAAGGCATGTACGATGATGATAGTGCAGACGAGCCAGGCAATCGTCACGGCAGTTTTGAGGCGTCGTGATTGCTGTTGATACAAAAGTCGCGGGGCGAACAGCAATAGTCCCAGCAGAGCCGTAACAGCGTACAGCCCCATGATGGAATAGTGCCATTTCTCTGCCCCGGAGCGCTGTCCTTGCAGCATCAGTTCCCATTTCGACCAGTCCTGATTCAGACCCAGGCCAATGATCAGTCCCGCCACGGCAAGAGCCAGTACCCAGCCCCGCTTGTCGGGACAGCGGGCGAGCCAGTAGGCCGGTAGCAGGAACAGGCCCAGGGAGGCGAAATTCCAGGCGGTCTTCCACTGTTCCTCCGCCAGCTCGGGCATCTCCTGGGCGGCGAGGGCGGCGCGCAGGAAGATGTAGCCCAGCAGAATCAGCGTGGGCCAGAATATGAGGTCGTGGCGAAAGACGTGCCAGCTCTGGCGCCATTCCATGAGGGCGGCGGCGAGCATCAGAGCCAGGGCAATATTGGCCGGGGCGGGGCCGAACCAGGCGGAGAAGGCAAACAGCAGGAGGCCAAAAAGACCGAGGCGTATGCGCCATTCAGCAGGCCAGAAGGTGGCGAAAGAATGATGCTTCTGTGCCGGGACTGAATTCATGCGGCGGTCTACTTCGTGTCACTACGGGAGGGCGAATGATATAGTGCGCGCGCACCCTACAGCAAAAAAACCTTGATTTATCTTTCGTGGATTCAATCCAGTGGTGATTCTCTCGACAGCCGGCAAACGCATTCTTATCGTCCGTCTCAGCGCCATCGGCGACGTGGTGATGGCCTCGCCGCTGATCCGTGCCCTGCGCGACAGATACCCTGAGGCGCATATCGCCTGGCTGGTGCAGGCGGAGGCGGTGTCATTGCTGGCGGCCAATCCGCGTCTCGACGAGGTCATCGTCTGGCCGCGCGGTGAGTGGCAGCGACTGTGGCGCGAGAGGCGCTATGGACAGTTGTTGAAAGCGGTGCGGGTCTTTCGTCGCGAGCTGCGGGCGCGGGGCTTCGATCTGGTGTTGGATATTCAGGGTCTGATGAAGAGCGGCCTGCTGGCGTGGATGACGGGGGCGGTGGAGCGCGTCGGCCTGGGTTCACGCGAGGGCAGTGCGCGGCTGATGACACGGGTGGTGGACAAGCCCCGGGGCGACAAGCGCATCGGCTCCGAGTACCGGCGCATGGCCGAGGCCCTGGGGCTGAATACTGAGTCCTTCGAGATGGATCTGGCCCTGTCCGCCGGGGACGCGTGTTTTGTCGATGATTTTATTGCCAAGCATGGCCTGCAGCCGGGTTATGCGGTGATCTGTCCCTTCACCACCCGCCCGCAGAAACACTGGGTCGAATCGCGCTGGTCGCCGCTGGCGGCGTGTCTGTGTGCCGAGCTGGATCTGCCGGTGGTGATGCTGGGTGGGCCCGGCGACCGTGAGGCCGCCGGCCGCATTGCCGCTGGCGAGGCGGGGATCATCGACATGACGGGCGAGACCTCTCTGTCGCAGGCCGCCGCGCTGATCAGCCGCGCCCGCCTGCTGGTGGGCGTGGATACCGGCCTGATGCACATGGGCATCGCCTTCGCCGTGCCCACCATCGCCATCTTCGGCTCTACCTGTCCCTATCTGGATACCGGTCGCGACAACACCCGCATTCTTTATAAGGCCCTCGACTGCTCGCCTTGCCGTCGCCGCCCCACTTGCGACGGTGCTTTTACCTGCCTGCGAGAGATCGGCGTGGACGAGGTGCTGAATAATGCCCGGGAGCTGTTGGCGTGAGCGCCCCGTTGACGGTGCTGCACGTGGAGGCTGGCCGCCATCTTTACGGTGGTGCTCTGCAGGTGGTCTATCTGTTGCACGGCCTGCAGGTCGAGGGGGTGCGCAATATCCTGGTCTGCCCCGAGGGCAGTGCCGTGGCCGCCGCCGCGCGCGAGACCGGCGCGAAGGTGATCGAAACCCCCATGGGGGGGGACGCCGACCTCGGCCTGGTGTTTCGTCTGCGGCACATTATTCGCCGTGAACGGCCCAGCCTGGTGCACCTGCACAGCCGCCGCGGCGCCGACCTGTGGGGCGGCATCGCGGCACGTTTGGCTGGGGTGCCGGTGATCCTCACCCGGCGTGTCGACAACCCCGAGCCACGTGCCTGGGTAGGCCTCAAATACCGTCTCTATCACCGGGTGGTGAGCATCTCCGAGGGCATCCGCCAGGTGCTCATTAATGAGGGGCTAGCCCCGGCGCGGGTGACCTGTGTACACAGTGCCGTGGACACTGAACGTTATCGCCCCGGTTGTGTCGACCGTGCACTGTTCGGTCATGAACTGGGTCTGGCTGGTGAGGGGCCTGTGCTGGCGGTAGTGGCCCAGCTCATCGCCCGCAAGGGGCACCGCTATCTGCTCGAGGCCCTGCCCGGCATCCTCGATGCCGTGCCAGGTGTACAGGTGGTGTTCTTTGGTCGAGGGCCGCTGGAGATGGCGTTGCGCACGGAGGTTGAGCGGGCTGGGCTGACGGAACAAGTACACTTCGCCGGTTTTCGTGATGACCTCGAACGCCTGCTACCCTGTCTCGACCTGGTGGTACATCCGGCAGAGATGGAAGGTCTTGGCGTCTCCCTGTTGCAGGCCGCTGCCTGCGGCGTGCCCATTGTTGCTTTTCCCGCCGGCGGTATCCCCGAGATCGTGCGTGAGGGCGAAAACGGTTATCTGCTGCCGGTGGGTGATATGGCCGGCCTGCGAGGCCGTGTCATCGAGCTGCTGCAGGCCCCAGAACGGGCGCGTGCGATGGGCCGATGCGGTCGTGCGCTGGTGGAGCGCGAATTTTCCATCGACAGCATGGTGCAGGGTAACCTGGCTATCTACCGTGAACTGATTTCGAGCAAAATAGTATGACCTCCAGCCTGCACATCATCGGCAGCGGCGGCTTCGGCGGCGCCGAGCGTTTCTTTGTGCGCCTGGTACATGCCCTGCACGAGGTTGGCCAGCCGGTGGCTGCCGTGAGTCGTCCCGGTGGCATGGTGATGCCGGAACTGGGGCCGGAGATCGACCACCATGCGGTACCCTTGCGTAACGTGCTGGATCTGCCCTCACGCTGGGCCATCCGCCGCCTGGTACGAGAGCTGCGTCCCGACATCGTGCAGACTTACATGGGCCGCGCCACGCGCCTGACCCGCCTCAAGGGGCGCGGCCCGGTGCACATCGCGCGCCTGGGCGGTTTCTATAAATTGGACGGTTACCGTCACGCCGAGGCCTGGGTGGGTAACACCACCGCTATCTGCGACTACCTGCGCAAGGCGGGCTTTCCCGCCGAGCGGGTCTTTCACATCCACAATTTCGTCGATCTTGTGCCGTCTCCGGCCGAGGCCGATCTGGCCGCGGCGCGGACATGCTTTGGCATCCCCGCCGACGCCCGGGTGATCTCCGGTGTCGGCCGGCTGGTGGAGAAGAAGGGGTTTCAGGATCTGCTGGATGCCTTCGCTCGCCTGCCCGCCGAATTGGAGGGACGGCCCCTGCACCTGCTCATCGCCGGCGACGGCCCCCTGAGTGAGTCTTTGCACGAGCAGACCCGTGCCCTTGGCTTGCAATCCCGCGTGCACTGGGCCGGTTGGCAGCGTGATCCGGCGTTGGTCTATCAATTGGCCGAAGTCTTTGTTTGCCCCTCGCGTCACGAGCCCCTGGGTAACGTCATCCTCGAGGCCTGGAGCCACGCTCGGCCAGTGCTCTCCACCGCCAGCCACGGTGCCCTGGAGTTGATCAGCCCGGACGAGAGTGGCGTGTTGGTGCCTTGCGAAGAGCCGCCGCGCATGGCCGAGGCCCTGCGAACCCTGCTGCTGGACGAGCCAGCACGGCGGCAGATCGCCGCTGCTGGCCGCGCGGTGGCTGGCGGTCGATATGGCCGCGCTGCGGTAGTTGAAAGTTATCTTTCCCTGTATGACGAGCTGTTGCATCGTTTGCGCTGAGTCGCTCTGTGATAGCATCCAAATTTTCTCACTGTCCCTTTTCTCACCGACCCTTGGGAAGCCATGTTTCAACTGCCTGATTTTTCTTCGGCCCGCGTCCTGGTCGCGGGTGACGTTCTGCTCGACCGCTACTGGTCCGGTGACACCTCGCGTATCTCACCCGAGGCCCCGGTGCCGGTGGTGCGGGTGGTGGAGGTCGAGGAACGCCCCGGGGGTGCCGGCAACGTGGCCTTGGGCATCGCCGCCCTGGGTGGCCGGGCCTCGGTGCTGGGTCTGGTGGGCGAAGACGAAGCGGGTGCGGCCCTGGAGTCCTTGCTGAGCGGTTGGGAAGGCGTCACCCCCAAGCTGCATCGCACTGGCATGGCCACCATTACCAAGCTGCGTGTGCTCAGCCGCCATCAGCAGCTGATCCGGCTCGACTTCGAGGCCGCCCGGCCGCTGCCCGGCGGT
>JALTPW010000064.1 GCA_026999335.1 Chromatiales bacterium | reverse complement strand
GATTTGTGTGGAACTCCAGTACAATCTCCGGAATCATGTCACCGTAATCATTCCGACCTCAGCTTTGCAATACTCGACAAGCTCGCCCACCGGATCAACGACAACCAGACACGGCGAACCAACGCCAAAAGGCCCGTAAGAAACTCGTTAAAACCACTCATAGACGAACCCTGAAAACCGGCTGATAGAACGCTATTTCACCCTCTTTTCAGGCTCATTTATCGATTAAAAAATACTAATCCAGGGGCAAGGCAGGAATCACGCTAGAATACCGCTATTCGTCCTTTCCCAAACAAGCCAAAACGAGAAACCACACCGCATGACCAGCCCAAAGCACCACCCCGCATTCCAGCACCTGCGCAGCCAGCCCATCGATTCCCTCAACCTCACGGTGGAAGAATACGAACACCGTGCAACCGGCGCCAAGCACTACCACCTGTCTTCGGACAACAGCGAAAACGTCTTTCTCGTCGCCCTGCGCACGCTACCCACGGATTCCACCGGCGTCGCCCATATCCTCGAACACACCGCGTTGTGTGGCAGTGAACACTACCCGGTGCGCGATCCTTTCTTCATGATGATCCGCCGTTCGCTGAACACCTTCATGAACGCCTTCACCAGCAGCGACTGGACCGCCTACCCCTTCGCCAGCCAGAACCGCAAGGATTTTTTCAACCTCATGGACGTGTATCTGGACGCGGTGTTCTTCTCCACCCTGCACACACTGGATTTCGCCCAGGAAGGCCACCGGCTGGAATTCGCCGAGGCCGACAATCCCGACACGGAGCTGCAATTCAAGGGGGTGGTGTTCAATGAAATGAAGGGTGCCATGAGTTCACCGGTCAGCACCCTGTGGCAGACCCTGAGCAAATACCTGTTCCCCACCACCACCTATCACCACAACAGTGGCGGCGAACCCCAGGAAATCCCCGATCTCAGCTATGCGACACTGAAGGCTTTCTACCGTACCCACTACCATCCGTCGAATGCCATTTTGATGACCGCAGGCGATATTCCCGCCGCAGAACATCAGCAGCGCTTCGAAGAGCGGGCCCTGAGCCGCTTTCAGCGCGCCGACAAGCGCATCATCGTCACTGACGAAAAACGCTACTACGCCCCCATCACCATTGAAGAATCCTATGCCCTGGAAGAAGCCGAGATGGATGGCGACAAGACCCACATCGTGCTCGGCTGGTTATTGGGCCACAGTACCGACCTGCAGGCCGAGCTGCGTGCAGAACTGTTGTCCGGCGTCTTGCTGGATGACGGTGCCACGCCCCTGCGCCGCGCCCTGGAAACCACCGACCTGGGCACCGCCCCCTCCCCTTTGTGCGGACTGGAAAACAGCAACCGCGAGATGAGTTTCATGGCCGGGCTGGAAGGCAGCCGCCCCGAACACGCGGCCGCCGTGGAACAACTGATCCTGAACACGCTCAACGACGTGGCCAAAAACGGCGTGCCACAGGAACGCGTCGAATCCGCCCTGCACCAGCTCGAACTGGCCCAGCGCGAGGTCGGTGGCGGTCACTATCCCTACGGCCTGCAGTTGATCCTCGACGCCCTGCCCTCCGCCATCCACTATGGTGACCCGGTGGCCTCACTGGATCTGGACGAGGCCATCAAACAGCTGCGTGAAGACATCCGCGACACGGATTTCATCCCCGCCCTGATCCGCGAATGGTTCCTCGACAACCCGCACCGGGTGCGCCTGACCCTAAAACCGGACACTGAGCTGGCCGCGCGCCGCGACGCCGATGAACGCGCCCGTCTGGCGCACATCAAGGCCGGTCTGAGCGAGGAGGAAAAACAACACATCGTCACCCAGGCCCAACAACT
>JALTPW010000063.1 GCA_026999335.1 Chromatiales bacterium | reverse complement strand
CAAGGGCGATCACCAGGTTTTTCATGGGCTTGTGATAAATCTCCGCCTTGACGCTGTAAAGTGGATTGATTTGATGCTCAACGCCCAGAATTCGGTGTTCCGCTTCCGTCATCAACAGGGCCGGGTTACCAAAGGATTCAATGATCTCGCTACCACGCGGCATTTGGATATATTGGCCCCAGGTGGCCATCAGCAGGGTGTCGGGGGTTAATTGGTATTCCAGCGTGGCGCGTGGCGAGGGCTTGTGGGTATGAAAGCCTCCGGTGACTTCGATATTGGTGTAGCGCAAGCCAAACTGGGTTGCCAGTTGATCCGTCCATTGTTGGCGGTACTTGATGTAAGGGGATGCCTCACTGGCATAAATTACTTTCTTGAGGCGATATTTTTTTTGCGAGGTGAAATCACAATCCGGATCGTTTTCTGTACAGTTTCGAGGCGCATAGACATCCACAGGGAATTTTGAATAGCCACTGGATAGACCAAAACTGAGTTGTGACTCCGCCTGTAGTTGCCAGCGAAATTCCGGTTGTAAATAAAGCTGGTTTCCTTCTACATGTGCATAAAATGATTTTCCCTGTTCATCGCGGCCCAGACGAATTGAACTTTTGTCATGTATATAAGCCAATGTCGAAAGACTGTCCCATTTGCTGTTCCAACGCTGCTGCCAGGTGAGGCCGATAGTTTGGTATTCCTGTTTGTTGCGCAATTCTCCGGCCAACTGGGGGTCGGACTTGGCCGAGTTGCGTAGCTCCATCTCCATGGCATCACCCGCAGTAAACAGATAAGCATCGAGATAGCCGTTATCAAGCTGATGGCGATAGAGTGCCTGAAAATCATAAAAACGTGGCACAAGCAACACTTGATCCGGATCGCTTTCATCTTCATCGGAAAACAAGTCAGTGGCGGCGCTGGGGGATAGAATCAGGTCGAGATAGCTACGGCGACCGGCAACAAAAAAACTGTCACCATTTTTTCCTGCCGGGCCTTCCGCGAGAAAAGAACTAGCGATGGTTGAAATGTCGAACTTGTAATGCATGCGGTCATTTTTTGGCGTGCGTAATTTAGCGTCGATTACACCACCCAGAGCATCGCCGTACTGGACGGGGAAACCGCCCAGAAATACGTTAATGTCTTCAATCAGCGCTGGATTAATCGTCGACTGAAATCCACCAAAATGATAAAGATAGCCAACGGGTGCGTTGTTGACCCATGTGATGTTCTCGTTGCCATTACTGCCCCGCATATAGACTTCTGCTGAACCCTCTTCAGTCGCAACGATACCAGGTAGTGCGGTGATGGCCTTGAGTGGGTCACCACCACTGCCGGCAGCCTTGGTCAACTCATCCACGGAAAGAGACAGCTTCGATGTTTTTTCCATCAGTCGTTCCGCTGTCACTTTCAGGCCTTCACCCTCAATGATAAACGGCACCAGATAAAGAACGATTTCTGCTTGCTTCAGCCCGTTGGTTTTAGTCAAGGTTTCGAACCCTGCTGCCAGTACTTTGATTCGCTCAGGCGGTGAAATATCAGAAAATACGACCCGCCCGGTTTGCGTGGTTTCGTCATAGATGTCGCCATTATCAATAACGACGGTTGCCCCCTCAATGGGCTCGCCGCTGCCTTTTTCTTTGACAATAACGGTCATGTCGGCAGCAAAAGCGGCTTTTATGCTGAATATGGCCACGATTAGCAGGCTGCCAAGATGGCGTACACCGGGGGTGTCATTTCTGACTAAAATGCTCATCTACCTCTCCCTTCGTGTGTCTTATCCGGGTGCCAGTCTAGGGCGATGAGTGGGCCCGGTCTATTGAAAGAGTGTTGTGAAATGTAACTTTGTG
>JALTPW010000062.1 GCA_026999335.1 Chromatiales bacterium | reverse complement strand
ACATGATGTCATTTCCAGTTTCACCCTGCCTCGCCGAACCTGCTGACACTGTTCGTGCTGCCGGTGTTGTACGGGGTGTTTTCGCGGGAGAAGATGGAATGCTGAGGGAAATCATCGCGGGCATGGCTCGCTCTACGATGAGATGAGGTCGTTTAACCCTCCCGTAGGAGCGGGCCATGCCCGCGATCAATACCCACGGCGAATTCACGCCAACGCCTGAAAATCACATTACGCTAAGGCCGCACCCAATCGCGCTTTATATAAGTCATTGATTATACTTTCAGAAACGTAGTCCGGGTTTCGCTGTAAGGCGCGCCTTGTCTAAGAGCGCCTACTGTTGGTGCCATGAACGCTGACAGACTCACTGAACCCAGCAACACACTGTTGACGGATTACTGGCAGCGGAGCGGACTGGCATGTGGGCCGGACGAAGAGGCGATAGATGCCATGACAGACTCGTTACGCTATGCGGCGCTCGGTCTGCGCATCGTAGGCGGGATTTGAAGTCGGCTAAACGGGATGGCTGTCTCCACGGGTATTTTCGCACAGGATTAGGGGTTTACGCTCCAACTCAAGTACAATAGGCGGTTTACCATTTTCTGGATTACAGCGGAGTTTTACGAGAATGAGCATCGAAAGAACTTTTTCCATCGTCAAGCCTGACGCCGTCGCCAAGAGCATCATTGGCAAGATCTACAGCCGTTTCGAGAAGGCCGGACTGACGGTCATCGCTGCCAAGATGATGCACCTGTCCCGCGAGCAGGCCGAGGGCTTTTACGCCGTGCATCGTGAGCGTCCCTTCTTCAACGATTTGGTGGATTTCATGATCTCCGGCCCGGTGGTGGTGCAGGTGCTGGAAGGCGAGAATGCCATTGCCAAGAACCGTGAAATCATGGGCGCCACCAACCCGGCCGAGGCCGCCGAAGGGACTATTCGTGCCGATTTTGCCAGCTCCATCGACGAAAATGCCGTGCATGGCTCCGACGCCCCAGAGACGGCGGCGCAGGAAATCAAGTATTTCTTCGCCGACATCGAGCTGTGTCCGCGTACCCGTTGACATTATCGATGAGCGGTAAGCGGTGTAACGCGAGATGAGCGACAAGATCAACCTGCTCGACCTGAATCGTGCCGACATGGAGGCCTTCTTCCTCGCCCGGGGGGAGAAGGCCTTTCGCGCTACGCAGGTATTGAAGTGGTTGCACCAGTATGGCGTGACTCACTTTGACGAGATGAGCAATCTCGGCAAGGTACTGCGCGCCAAACTGGCAGAATCTGCCGAAATTCGGGCGCCGGAAGTGGTTGTCGATCAGGTCTCTGCCGATGGCACGCACAAATGGCTGCTGCGTCTGGACAGCGGCAATTCGGTGGAGACGGTATTCATTCCCGAGCGTGGCCGTGGCACTCTGTGCGTGTCTTCGCAGGTGGGGTGCGCACTGGAATGCTCGTTCTGTTCCACCGGCCGCCAGGGTTTCAACCGAAATTTGAGCGTGGCCGAGATCATCGGTCAGGTGTGGGTGGCCAACAAAGCTCTGGGTCATGATCCCAAAGGGGATCGTATTATCTCCAACGTGGTGTTGATGGGCATGGGCGAGCCGTTGCTCAACTTTGACAACGTGGTCAAGGCGATGGATCTGATGATGGATGACTTCGCCTATGGTCTGTCCAAGCGCCGTGTGACCCTGAGTACTTCCGGTGTGGTGCCGGCACTGGAGAGACTCAAGCAGACCAGCGATGTGGCGCTGGCCCTGTCGCTGCATGCGCCTAATGACAAGTTGCGTGATGAACTGGTGCCGCTGAATAAAAAATATCCCATTCGCGAAGTGCTGGATGCCTGCACG
>JALTPW010000061.1 GCA_026999335.1 Chromatiales bacterium | reverse complement strand
CGTGCCTCTGTGGCGAACAAAAGACTCATTCCTCCAGCTTGACCGCCACCTCCGCCACCCGCCGCCCCAGCGCCTTGCACAGACGCTTTTCTTCCTCGCTGAGCGGGTTTTTGTTGTCGGCCCCGGCCACATGGCTGGCGCCGTAGGGGGTGCCACCGGTGGTGGTGTGCATCAGGTCGGTCTCGGAATAAGGCAGGCCACTGATCAGCATGCCGTGGTGCAACAGCGGCAGCATCATGGACAGCAGGGTGCTTTCCTGGCCGCCGTGCAGGCTGGAGGTGGAGGTGAACAGGCCGGCGGGCTTGCCGGCCAGGGCGCCGGACAGCCACACATCGCTGCTGGAGTCGATGAAGTATTTCATCGCCGATGCCATGTTGCCGAAGCGGGTGGGGCTGCCGAGGATCAGACCGTGGCACTCGCGCAGGTCGTCGTGGCCGACGTAAGGCGGGCCGCTGGCGGGGATGTCGTCTTCGACGGCTTCGCAGACGCTGGACACGGCCGGCACGGTGCGCAGTCGTGCCTGGGCGCCGCTGACTTCCTCGATGCCGCGGGCGATCTGTTGCGCCATGGCGGCGGTGGCGCCGTGGCGGCTGTAATAGAGAACCAGGATCTCGGTCATGTCAGAGGATCTCCAGCACGTCTTCCGGCGGTCGGCCCAGGGCGGCCTTGCCGTCCTTGACGACGATGGGGCGTTCGATGAGTTTGGGGTGTTCGACCATGGCGCGAATCAGGGTGTCGCGGTCGAGTTCGGGGTTGTCCAGACCCAGCTCTTTGTATTCGGTTTCTTTCCGTCGCATCAACTGGCGTGGTTCCAGTCCCAGCATATCGAGGAGGGTTTTTAGGGTGGCCTCATCCGGCGGGGTTTCGAGGTATTTGATCACCTCGGGCTGGATGCCGCGCTCTTCGAGCAGTTGCAGGGTCTGGCGCGATTTGGAACAGCGCGGATTGTGGTAAATGGTGGTGTTCATTGTTTTTTTCCGTTTGTCTGCCTGTGCGTTATTGTAGCCGCCACTGGCCAGGGGCGGTAGCTGGAATGTCGGCAACGTTCAGGGTTTCTCTCTTTACTTTGCCTAATCGCGCTCACTATCCAGAATAAAGCAGTCAATGCGGTGTCTCCTTAAAAACTGTTTTTTTCCAAAAAATCTCTAATAATCGCATAAAAAATAATTTAATGCTGCTCTGTTACATTTAACTTCAGTGCTGTCCCGCTAACAACGCATCGTCATGCCGGGCTTGACCCGGCATCCAGGAAGTCATTGAAACCACTGGATTCCGGGTCAAGCCCGGAATGATGTAGAGGGGTTGTCCGAATGCCTGTCTCAAACGCTCTCGATCAGGCTGCTCTGCCCGCAAACCGGGCGTTTGAAATACGGCAATCATCCGTTAACGGGATAGCAGTGATTTAACTTGCTGAATAAACATTCCCGCTGCAAGAAACGGAGCGTATTTGGAGGAACTCACTCGTTACGCATTGCTCAACGCTTGCTCGCAACAAGCTGTGGAGCCTAAAGTAACAAAATAGAATTAAGCCACTTGTTGGCGTGCTGCTTATGATGGCGATCAGATTTAGATGTTGATACCATCAGCATGAATTGCATAACAATGGTCACTATTTTCAGGAGGAAACGATGTCATACGGAACGCCAGCTGATGATAAGAAGCTCGAAGAAATGATTGTGGAGTTCTATGCAGTTGCAAACGATAATCCGCCTCAGCAATTACAGATTAATGATAAGGTGGCGGGCATATTTATGGAAATGTTGTGAGAAGCGGAACAGTGCTCAAGTCAGATGAATTACGTACCGTTACCGCTTAAATCAAAGAGCGCCAGTGGGGCTG
>JALTPW010000060.1 GCA_026999335.1 Chromatiales bacterium | reverse complement strand
TCACCCGTGAGCATTTTGATGTGGTTATGACACATACGGCGAATGCAGGCGGCAACTCTGCCGGGGTTGTCACAACGGTTGGCGCCCACCAGTCTGGGTAGCCGCTTGAGGAAAAAACCACCATCGATGAGGATGGCTATGTTCCGTTGTGTCATTGGCTGAACCCCCCAACCGTTGAAGGATCAGAAACAAGAAAGCCCCAGGGGGTCGGCTCACCCTCAGGATAATTGAGGGGGCGTACTGCCAAGGGGCGGATGTGCCTTGAACTTTCGGCAGCTTGTCCCAAAAAGTCAAGGGGCAGGACGGCAAAAATGTGAAAACCGGGGCAGATCATCTCTCTTCCTTGTTGGTCTGGCATTTACGCGAGTCGGTCTCCCAACGCTCTGTCTTTGATGTGTTGAAGCTAACGTGCCGGGTGCTACCCACCGGGTTGTAGGCGTCAAGGATCGCCTTGATCGGGCGCTCTTTTTTCGATTCTGCCTGGGTAATGGCGGCGGTGATTTTTTCGCAAGCCATATCCGCCAACTCCAGATACATGAGCTGGGCGGGGTAGGTGCCGCCCTTGCACTCCAGATAGTTATCCAGCCACTGCTTGACGATGTGTTTTACCGGGCCAAAAAGATTGGTTCGTGGCGGTGCCTAAGTCCATCTGCGCCTGTTCAACGGGATCTTTTCGCTTTCAAGGCTTGGGAATCGGCGTAATAAACTCTGCTTTACGGCGAGTATTGACTGTTTTATGTGTCGGCTGGCCCGATTCATCAAGCTCTCAGTGAGCAGTGGGATACTCATAGGGCGAGTTTAAGATTGGTTTTTTGAAAAACTGATCTGACACTTGGGTGGCCTCTATTCCATTATTCGCATTCTATCGATTGCCCTGCCATCGATAGAATAACCTTCGCGGCCATTCGTTATTTTCCCCTCACCCTCTCCCCCAGAACGAAGAGGGAATGTCTGCGCTTAACCCTGCAAACGTGAAAGATCCGCCACCCGCAGGAACAGGTTACGCAATTTCGCCAACAGGGCCAGGCGATTGGCCCGCAGGGCCTGGTCGTCCACCATCACCATGACGTCGTCGAAGAAGCGATCCACGGCCTCACGCAAACCGGCGAGGCGGGTCAGGGCCGGTTCGTAGTCGCGGGCATCGAACAGGGGGGTGACTTCCCGTTCCAGCCCGGCAAGGCGTTCGGCAAGGGCTTTTTCCGCCGCCTCAACCAGCCTCGCAGTATCCACTTCGGCAGGTACATCGATGCCCTTTTCATCCGCCTGCCGCAGGATATTGGAAATACGCTTGTTGGCGGCGGCCAGACTGCCGGCCTCGGCCAGACTGCAAAAGTGGTTGACGGCCCGCACCCGGCGGTCGAAGTCGTGGGGCTGGGTGGGACGCTGGGTGTACACGGCATCGAACACATCCGGGCGCACACCGCTGTCATGATAATAGGCACGCAGACGATCCATCATGAAGTCGAATACCTGAGGGACGACGTCCTTGGCCGTAAGCCGCTCGCCAAGCCCCTCGACCGCCCGCACAATCAGTGCCGGCAGATCCAGCGGCAACTGACGTTCGATGATGATGCGCAACAGACCCAGCGCGGCACGGCGGAGGGCGAAGGGATCTTTGCTGCCGGTGGGCGGCTGGCCGATGCCAAACATGCCGACGATGGTGTCCAGCTTGTCGGCGATGGCCAACGTCTGACCGGTGGGTGTAGCAGGCAGTTCGTCGCCGGCGAAACGCGGCAGGTACTGTTCGTCCTGGGCCAGCGCCACCTCTTCAACTTCGCCGTCGTGTAACGCGTAATAACGACCCATGATGCCCTGCAACTCGGGAAATTCGTAGACCATCTCGGTCATCAGGTCGCACTTCGCCAGCCAGGCGGCACGCTCGGCCCACTCGCGATTGGCGCCCAGGCTGTCGGCAATATCACCAGCCAAGCCGGCCACGCGCCCGACTTTGTCGTACAGGGTGCCGAGCTGCTTCTGGAACAGGATGCTCTTCAGGCGCTCGATGTGGCTGTCAAGGCGATGTTTGCGATCCTGGATCCAAAAAAATTCGGCATCGGACAGACGCGGGCGAATCACACGCTCGTTACCCTCACGCACCACCTCGCTATTGCTGCTACTGATATTGGCTACCGTAATGAAATGAGGTAGCAATTTACCGTTAGCATCGACGACGTGAAAATATTTCTGATTGGCCTTCATGGTGCTGATCAGTGCCTCGGCAGGTACGTCGAGGAAACGTTTTTCGAAATCTCCGGCAATGGCCGCCGGCCATTCCACCATCGCCGTCACTTCGTCAAGCAGGCTCTCGTCGATCACTGCGCTGCCACCGAGTTTCTCTGCCGCCTCCAGCACCTGCGCACGCACCGCCTCGCGGCGCACGGCGAAATCGGCCACCACGTAGCCTTCGGTCTCCAGCAACGGGGCATAACCCTCCGGCTCGGCAATATAGAGCCTATCCGGATGATGAAAACGATGACCACGGGTCTCACGACCGCTGGTCACGGCGAGGATTTCCGTCTCGATCACTTCATCGCCGAACAACAGCACCGCCCAGTGCACCGGGCGTACGAACTCGGCTTCCAGCGCACCCCAGCGCATGCGCTTGGGGATGGGCAGCTTGTCCAGCGCCGTGCGCACCATGTCCGGTATCAGATCGACGGTAGGCCGGCCGGGCTGTTCGGCGCGGTACATGAGCCAGGCACCCTTGTCGGTCTCGATACGATCCAGGTCGTCCACCGAACTCAGGCCACAGGAGCGGGCAAAGCCCTCGGCGGCCTTGGTGGGACAACCATCTTCGCCAAAGGCGGCGAGCAACGCCGGACCACGACGTTCGATGATCTTGTCGGCCTGGGCCTCGGCCAGGCTCTTCACCAATACCGCCAGACGACGCGGACTGGCGTACAAACTCAGCGCGCCATGGCTCAGATCGGCACCCTTCAGACCGTCCTCGATACCGGCGCCAAAGGCCTCGGACAGACGCTTGAGGGCCTTCGGTGGCAGTTCTTCAGTGCCGATTTCGATCAGTAGGTCGCGGGTAGTGGCCATGATGTATCTCGTCATTGTTTCAGGTTCGGTCATTCAACACAGAGGACACAGAAGACGCAGCGAAAAACAGTGAATCCTTCTCCACGCCTCTGCATTCTCCGCGTTTCGTGCAAGGCATCGTCACACCTCGGATGAAGACAGCATGGGAAAACCCAGCTTCTCACGCGCATCGAAATAGGCCTGGGCCACGGCGCGTGACAGAGTGCGCACACGCAAGATATAGCGCTGGCGCTCGGTGACGGAGATGGCGTGGCGGGCGTCGAGCAGATTGAAATTGTGCGAGGCCTTGAGCACCTGCTCGTAAGCCGGCAGCGGCAGGCCGGCCTCGATGAGACGCTGCGATTCACGCTCGCAGATATCGAAGGCATTGAACAGGGCTTCGGTATCGGCATGCTCGAAGTTGTAAGCCGATTGCTCCACTTCGTTCTGATGAAACACGTCGCCATAGGTGATCGTGCCCTGCGACCCCTCAACTCGCTCTCGGGCGTCCTGCCCTTCGCGACACATGGGCGTCCTGCCCTTCGGTCGCTCCCGGGCGTCCTGCCCTTCGCGACACATGGGCGTCCTGCCCTTCGACCACACCAGGTCATAGATACTTTCCACACCCTGCAGATACATGGCGATACGCTCCAGACCATAGGTGATCTCGCCGCTGACGGGCTTGCACTCCAGCCCACCCACCTGCTGGAAATAGGTGAACTGGGTCACTTCCATGCCATTCAACCACACCTCCCAGCCCAGACCCCAGGCGCCCAGGGTAGGGGACTCCCAGTTATCCTCGACGAAGCGGATATCATGCTCCAGCGGATCCAGCCCCAGCATCTTCAGCGAGCCCAGATACAACGCCTGGATCTCCAGTGGCGACGGCTTGATCACCACCTGAAACTGATAATAGTGTTGCAGGCGGTTGGGATTCTCACCGTAGCGACCATCGGTGGGACGGCGCGAGGGTTGTACATAGGCGGCGCTCCACGGCTCGGGGCCGATGGCACGCAGGAAGGTAGCGGGGTGAAAGGTGCCCGCACCCACCTCCATGTCCAGTGGCTGCAGAATCACGCAGCCCTGTTCCGCCCAGTATTGTTGCAGGGCGAAGATCATCCCCTGAAAGGTCGATACATCCGGTTTCGCTGACATAGGTCGATACTTGATTGGCTTGGAGGGTAAAGGGCGCACAGTATACCCGCTGCGCGGGAGCGGCGAAAACAGCCCTGTGCCTCGCCGTTCGCCGGCCGAAAACAAGGGGTAGACGCTCGGGGCTTTTTGACGCATAACTTGAGTGACTCCCGGAAATCCAGAGGACACATGGGCCAGGAAATCGACAACGCCCGCTTCAGCCGGCAGGACTTCACCACCTTCCACCAGCGGCTGAGCGAGGAAACCACCCTGCTCGGTGATTGGTTCCAGCAGGGCCACTTCGACCCCGGCCCGCCGGTGGCCGGCTTCGAACTGGAGGCCTGGCTGGTGGATGCACAATTGCGCCCAGCCCCCGTCAACGCCCAGTTCATCGAACGCCTGGGCAGTCCGCTGGTATCTCCCGAACTGGCCACCTTCAACGTCGAGTTCAACATTCACCCGTTGCCACTCAGCGACCACATCCTTTCGCAAATGGCCAGCGGCCTGCAGCAGACCTGGCAGCAGGCGCGCCAAACCGCCCATGAAATGCAATTGGAACTGGCCATGATCGGCGTCCTGCCCACCGTCCACGACGCCGACCTCAGCCCCGCCAATCTCTCCGCCTTGAACCGCTACCACGCGCTGAACACCGAGATTCTGCGCCTGCGTGGTGGCCGCCCGCTGCGCCTCGATATCCACGGCCACGACATCCTGCGCGCCGAACACGGCGACGTGATGCTGGAATCCGCCACCACCTCCTTTCAGATCCACCTGCAAGTGGCCCCCGAACTCGCCGTGCGCGCCTACAACGCCAGCGTCATCGCCTCCGCACCACTGGTGGCGGTGAGCGCCAACTCGCCCTATCTGTTCGGCCACGACCTGTGGGCCGAGACGCGTATCCCCCTGTTCGAGCAAGCGGTGGAAGTCGGCGGCTACGAAGAAGACGCCCACGGCCCCATGCGCCGCGTCAGTTTCGGCTCCGGCTACACACGGGCCTCGCTGCAGGAAGTCTTTACGGAAAACTTCGAACATTTTCCGGCGCTACTGCCAGTGCTGTTCGATGCACCACCCGAACAACTCGCTCATCTGCGCCTGCACAACGGTACTTTGTGGCGCTGGAACCGTCCCCTGATCGGCATCAGCAACGGCCAGCCCCACCTGCGCATCGAACAGCGTGTGGTGCCCGCCGGACCGACCATCGCCGATACCGTGGCCAACGCGGCCTTTTTCTACGGCCTCTGCTGGGCTCTGTGCCGGCAGAACGAGGCCGCCGAAATCCGTCTCCCTTTCGCCACCGCACGCGACAATTTTTATGCCGCCGCCCGCCACGGCCTCGACACCCAGCTCATCTGGCTGGATGGCAACAAACAACCGGCTCAATCACTCTTATTGAAGACCCTGTTGCCATTGGCCATGCAGGGATTGGAGGCCCTGGGCATCGACCATGACGAGGCCGCGCACTACCTGGGCATCATCGAATCACGGGTGAAAAACGCCTGCAATGGCGCCGCCTGGCAGCGTGCCTATGTCGCCCGCCACGGCCTGGACATGCAGGCCCTGCTGGCCGCCTATCTCGAACGTCAGCACAGCAGCGTGCCGGTGCATGAATGGGATATTTGAGGAACGACATTATTTTAACTTTTCATCACAGAAAAATATTTTCACTATCCAAAGCCGTGTGTAAATCAAATTAATGTTGTTTTTGTAAGGTGGGCATTGCCCATCATTTCCGCAAACACGGAAAGCCTGCACCAGTGGGCGGTGCCCTACGAATCTGGTGCATACCTGTTTTGGTGTCTGAAACACCGAACCTTGCTTCAGCCCCCACAGGGGCGGCTGCTTGA
>JALTPW010000059.1 GCA_026999335.1 Chromatiales bacterium | reverse complement strand
ACAGATACCATATCTGCTTTTGACCGATACACATGGGCGTGCAGTCATGGCGCAAAAAGCGTTTCGGCAACCGGTAGCGAAGCCAGCCGCGGGTGCTGCCGACCACTTCCACCTGATCCGCCTGCAGACCGATCTCCTCGTGCAATTCGCGGTAAAGTGCCTGCAACGGATCTTCGTCGGCCTTGATGCCGCCCTGCGGAAACTGCCACCCCTGTTGACCAATACGGCGCGCCCACAGCACATGGCCATCCGCGTTACTCAGGATGATGCCCACATTTGGCCTGTATCCATCGGCGTCAATCATCGGTCAAATCAACAGCTTATTCCTACGATTAGCGATTGTTCCACATCTGTCGTGACCCGTGCAAGCATGCTGGCACAGTGCGTCATACCAAATACAGATATAAAAAGCCCGTAAACAGAAAAAGACCCGACGCAAGCCGCCGAATACAAAGGTGGCTCCCTTCTTCAAGGCTGCAATGCCATCATCGTCTGTTTACGGACTTCCCCGTGTCGCTGAATCCGGCATTATCATCTGGATGGCATCATTTGTTCCTGGCCAGCGATGGTTTCGTTATCATAGCCGTACATTCACCCATGCTGAGAAAACACTGTGAGCCTGGCAATCTTCGATCTCGACAATACCCTGCTGGCCGGGGACAGCGACTATCTGTGGGGTCGCTTTCTGGTCGAGCAAAATCTCGTCGATGGCGAATTCTACGCACGCGAAAACCTGCGTTTCCTGCACGAATACGAGGCCGGCACGCTGGACATCCACGAATTTCTCACATTCAGCCTCGGGCCCCTGGCAGAAATAGCACCCGAGCGGCTGGCCGGGCTGCACGAGCAGTTCATGGCAGAAAAGATCCAACCCATCATCCTGCCCCGGGCCTTGGCACTGCTCGATAAACACCGTGAGGCCGGCGACACCCTGCTCATCATTACCGCCACCAACAGCTTCGTCACCCGTCCCATCGCCAATGATCTCGGCATCGAACACCTTGTCGCCACCGAGCCGGAACGAATCGACGGCCGCTACACCGGCCGCGTTGCCGGCACGCCCAGCTTCCGTGAAGGCAAGGTCACGCGCCTGACAGAATGGTTACAGAAACAGGGTGAAAACCTCGCCGGCAGCGGGTTCTACAGCGACTCGCACAATGACCTGCCACTGCTGGAAATGGTTCAACATCCGGTGGCTGTTGACCCGGATGACATCCTGCGCGACCACGCCAAGGCCCGCGACTGGCCCATCATCAGCCTGAGAAACACCACAAGTTGATGCCGCAACACGGCACCTTCCTGACACTGGGCCTGCTGCTATCCCTGTTGCCCATGGCAAGCATTGCCGCCGCAGCGGAAAAGAGCGTCGGCGAGCGGCCCCGTATCGGCCTGGTCTTCAGTGGTGGTGGTGCGCGAGGCCTCGCACACATCGGTGTGCTCAAGGTGTTGGAAGAAAACCATATTCCCGTCGACGTCATCGCCGGCACCAGCGCCGGTTCCATTATCGCCGGCCTCTATGCCATGGGTCTGTCCGCGGCGGAAATCGAAAAGACCATCCTCGGTATTGACTGGAACGAAGGTTTCAGCGACAGCTCCGAACGCCGCTACCGTGCCTTGCGGCGCAAACAAGACGACCTGGATATCCTCACCACCCTACAGGCCGGCCTGCGCATCGATGGTGTGCATCTCCCCAAGGGCCTGCTACAGGGCCAGCGGCTGGAACTGCTGCTGAAGAGAATCACCAACGGCGCCGAACAGATACACGATTTCGACCAACTGCCGATCCCCTTCCGCGCCATTGCCACCGATATCGAAAGCGGTGATCGTGTTGTCATTGCCGGGGGCGATATCGCGCGTGCCATGCATGCCAGCATGGCCATTCCCGGGGTTTATGCCCCGGTCGAGATCGATGGCAAACTGCTGGTCGACGGCGGCCTGTCCAGCAACCTGCCCATCAAGGCAGTGCGCGACATGGGCGCCGAGTTCGTCATCGCCATCGACATCAGCACCCCCCTGCTGGTGGCCGATGAACTCACCTCGGTGCTGTCCGTTGCCGAGCAGGTCTCATCACTGCTGACCCAAAACACCGTCGCCCAAGAAGTAAAACACCTGGACACCGACGACACCCTCATCACCCCCGACCTGAAGAACTATTCCGCAGCCGATTTCGACCGGGCCGCCGAGATCATCGCCATCGGTGAAGAGGCCGCCCGCAACAGTCTCGGCACACTGACCCGCTACCGCATCGACGCCGAACGCTACCGCAACTACCGCAACGATATCAGCCACCAGCCCCCCCTCACCCCGATCATCGACGCGGTTGTCATCAGTACCAATTCCCACCTGTCGCAGGCACGCCTTGCGAATTACATCAAGCTGCGACCAGGTGACCGTTTCGACCGCGCCCAACTGGAAGAAGATATCAGCTATCTCTATGGCCTTGGCTATTTTTCCCACATCAGCTATCAGTTGGACAAAGACACGGCCGATGGCCGGACCAGCCTACTGATCGACGTGCGCAAAAAAGATTGGGGGCCGAATTACCTACGTGCCGGAGTCGCCATGAGCGGCGACTTCAGCGGCTCCAACAAGATCAGTCTCGCCATCAGCCTGCTGGCCACGGAGGTCAACGCACTGGGCGCCGAATGGGAAACCACACTGAGTTTTGGTGAACGTTCGGGCATCGCCAGTGAATTCTTTCAACCTATCAGCACCACCTCGGACTATTTTGTCGCCGCCAGCATCCACGCCCAGCAACGTAACGTAAATCGCTACCGGAACGGCAACACCCTGCTCACCGCCCGCCTACGGGAAAGGCAGGTGGCAGTGGATGCCGGCCGTCAATTCGGCAACCGCGCGGAACTGCGCGTGGGCATCACACGCTCATCGAGCAGGGCCGACATCATCACCGGCCCGTCGTTACCCACCACCACCCAAGAAGATGGCGCCTACCGCCTGCGCTTCACCTACGACACCCTGGACAACCCGAATTTTCCACACCGTGGCAGCTACGGCCAGTTGTTCTTTTCCTCATCGAAAAGCGAACTGGGCGCTAACGCCAACGTCGATCTCGGCGGCTTCTCGCTCTACAAGGCCGGCCGCTGGGGCAACAATATACTGTTAGGCAATATCAGTTATGCGGACACCATCAACAATCGCTCAAGCCTGTCCAACCTGTTCCAACTGGGCGGTTTTCTGAATCTTTCCGGGTATGCGCAGGATGAACTCGGCGGCGCCTACACGGCACTGGCGACGCTGGCCTATTACCGCTCGCTGAACCACTACTTCATCAAATCCGCAGAAATACCGCTGTATATCGGCGTCTCTATCGAAACCGGCAATGTCTGGCAGACTCGCCGCCAAATCGGTTTCGATTCACTGATCCACGCTGGCAGCATCTTCATCGGCGCAGACACTTACATCGGGCCGATCTACATCGCCTACGGATTCAACAGCGAAGGGCGGCAATCCTCTTACCTGTTTCTTGGCCGTGTTTTTTAAAGGCGCACCGACATGACGCCCCGTGTCACGCTCAGCCTGCTCTTGCTGCTGGCCCCGGCCAGCCTGCTGCTGGCGCTGCTCAGCGGCAGCAGCGATATCGAGCCATGGGCGCTGCTAGGCAGCAACGTCGAACCGCTGGTACAGACCGTGGTTTTCGAGCTGCGCCTGCCGCGCGCCCTCGCCGCCTTCGCCGTTGGTGGCATGCTGGCCCTGGCCGGAGCGCTGATGCAGGTACTACTGCGCAATCCACTTGCTGACCCCTACATATTAGGCATCTCCGGCGGTGCGGCGGTGGCCGCACTGCTGTCACTGCTGGCCGGTCTAAGCGGTCTGCTACTGGCCGGCAATGCCTTTATCGGCGCCCTGGCCTCCATGTTGCTGGTGTTTGGCCTCGCCCACGGTCGCGGCACCTGGACCGCCACCCGCCTGATATTGACGGGCGTGATCGTGGCCGCCGGCTGGGGGGCGCTGATCAGTCTGATCCTCGCCCTCGCCCCGGAACGTGGCCTGCATGGCATGCTGTTCTGGCTGATGGGCGACCTGAGTCACACACCGCCCCCCCTGTGGGGCCTGCTGGCCTGTGGCCTCGGCTTGCTTCTGTGCCTGCCGCTGGCACGCGACCTCAACGTACTGGCACGCGGCGAACTGGCCGCCAGCGCCCTCGGCGTGACGGTGCCGCGCCTGCGTCTGCTACTGTATTTTATCGCCTCCCTGCTCACCGCCGGCGCCGTGACCATCGCTGGCAGTATCGGCTTCGTGGGGCTGGTGATCCCCCACCTGTTGCGCCTGCTTGGCCTGCACGACCACCGCCACCTATTGCCCGGCTGCGTGCTCGCCGGCGGCAGTCTACTAATGCTGGCCGACACCCTGGCGCGCACCATCGTCGCCCCACAGCAGTTGCCAGTGGGCGTCATCACCGCCCTGCTCGGCGTACCGCTGTTCCTGTATCTGCTCAACCGCCGGGGAACCCGCCTGTGAACCTGCTGATCGCAGATCACCGTAGGAGCGGGCCATGCCCGCGATGGTCTTCGCGCACCGCAACCCGCATCCCACAGAGATCATCGCGGGCATGGCCCGCTCCTACAAGGTTGCTTATCGATGAATGGCAAAGAGGGCAAGCATGAGCACACCCCTCCTCGTCACCCGTAGTCTTCGCGTAGAAATCGGCGGCAAACTGGTCTGTAATGATCTCAATCTCGATATCCACGCCGGCCAGCGCTGGGCTCTGTTCGGCATCAACGGTGTCGGCAAGACCACCCTGCTGCACACCCTGGCCGGGCTGCGGGCACCGCTGACAGGCCGGGTTCTGTTGAACAGTCAAGCCATCGACAATCTGCCACGCCGACAGGTCGCCCAACAACTGGGTTTACTGCTACAGGAAGAGGGCGACGCCTTCCCCGGCACGGTGCTGGAAACGGCACTGAGTGGCCGCCATCCACACCTGGGACGCTGGCAGTGGGAATCCGCTGCCGACATCGCCCTGGCCAGACAGGCCCTGACGCAGACAGGGCTGGCCGGGCTGGAAACACGCCAGATCAACACCCTGTCCGGCGGTGAACGACGACGGCTGTCACTGGCCACCCTGCTGATCCAGGCCCCCCACCTGTTCCTGCTCGATGAACCCACCAACCACCTCGACCCCCATCAGCAGATCATCCTGTTGGAGCTGCTCACCACACAGACACAAAATAAGACATGCGGACTGTTGATGATCCTGCACGATATCAATCTGGCCAGCCGTTTCTGCGACCACGCCCTGCTACTGTTCGGCGATGGAAAAACTCTGCACGGCCCGCTAGCCGAGGTATTAACGGCAAAAAACATCGAATGCCTCTACAGTCACCCCGTGATCGAACTCGATGGCCCGTATGGGCCGGTCTATCTACCGCAATAGACTGTTGGTGCAACAGGAAGCAGGGTGAATCGAAGCGGACATTACGCCCGATGGTTTTATGCATATCAGCAATTCCCGCTAACCATCACCACCCTGTGATATAGGGATGTTCGGGGCGGTTTCAGAAAAAGTTTAAGAGGACTCGACATGGTAAAAACCCGCTTGAAAAAGCAGGAAAGCGTTTTAACGGCCATTGTCATGCCTTTCGCGATCATTTCTCGATGCGACACCCTGATTATTCAACCCACACCCGGTCGTATCTGCAGGGCTTGATGCAAGCGCGTCGAAAAAATAGGGAACGGATAGCCGAAGTTGTGCCCGATAGTGATGAACAATCGTTGCACCACTTTATCAGCAACCTAGAGTGGGTAGGTTGCCTTCAAAGTCGCTATCTCTTTCCTGAATCCGAGGGTTCAGGTGGAACACAGCGCGTACGGGCTAGCCATCTTGTGCGCACGGCGCATGCTACACCCGCCATAGCGGTGCCTGAAATCACTCAATGCCTTCATTTGATGTTCATCCCCTCGATACACACCCTCCATATTTTTGTTGTAAATAATTCCATTGCCCGCCCTTTTTGCTCACCCCCCTTCAGTCCCCGGCAGGACTGCC
>JALTPW010000058.1 GCA_026999335.1 Chromatiales bacterium | reverse complement strand
CCTTTTACGATATTATTTGTTGCGGTAAAGGCATTACCACTAATCACTATCCCGGGTGCATGGCATTCGAAGCAATAGGTACCATTCTTGGTTTGCTTTTTTTCCAGATAGTCTTCCAGGCAGCGGCGGAATTCCTGGCTGCCCGCTGAATTGGCATGCGTGGAATCCTGCCAGGTATCAAAATTGTACACATGACAGCTCCCGCAGCTCTCGGCTCTCGGCAGCTCCTTCGCCTGTATGGCCAGGCTTGTGGCGAGAAGGCACAGGAATGTCACGAGTGGCCTCATCTGCATTACTCGCCGAAATCGACCTTCTCCGCCTCGATACCAAGCTCTTTTTCCAGCTTGTCCAATCGGCGTAATTGGTTTGCCTCGTTCTTTATCCTGGATAGTTTTAGTTTCATCGGTGCATTGCCATACCAATGGGTCCAATCGGGACTGAAGTGGTAGGCGCCTTTCCAGGCATGCACGAGATCAAATTTATACAATTCGAAAAACAAGGCTTCAATGCCCGATGTTTGCTCATAGAGCTGATGCCCGGTCAACATCAGTTTTTTGCCGACGAAGGGGTTTTCCGGCCGGTCTTCCGGCATGGGGTTTAATAAGCCGTCATTGTAAAGTTCTTTGATGACCTTGATGGCTTCACCGGCGACGGCATCACTGGCAATTTTAATGCCATCCGCAACCGCCAACTTGTGTTCGGCAAAGCGTTTGGAATGGCAGTCGATACAAATTGCCACCATTTTCGCCCGTTCCCGCTTGTAGGTTTCTGCGGTAATTTCATTCATGAAAATACCATTTGGGCTCTTGCTGTATTTTGCACCAGAATCTTTGTTGCCGATGAATTTGCCCTGTGATGCCCCGCCCAGGGTCAGGCCTTGGCTCACATCATGGTTGCCTCCCTTCATGTGGCAGGTGACGCAGGTGGGGGTTCTGCCACCTTCTTCAACACCCTTGCCCTCGATGTTGAATATGACGCCGTGTTTCGAGGATTTGTAATATTCCAACTGCGCGTGATCCGGCCCCATGTGACAAGTGCCACAGGCTTTGGGATCCAGTGCTTCCTTGGCATCAAACTTGTGCCGGGTATGGCAGGAATCACATTTGTCTTCCACGCTGTGACAACCGCCACAGGCACCTTCCCTCATTTCTTCATATTGGGCGAGAAAACGGCCTGCACCGCCGCCTTTGCCGCCGGATGCCACCTTCACACTCCAGGCAATGGAGTGTTTTCCTGCCCGGTGTTGCATGGTTTCGGCGGCATGACAGGTGCCACAGGTATCGGGTGTCGGCATGATGAGGTTGCTGTGATCGTTGTGACAGCTTTCACAGCCGACATTGTTTTCATAATGCTTGCTGTCTTCCCAATCCTTGACGGCGACCGGCGTCAATACTTTGTGGCATTTTACGCAGTCTTTACCCGCCCCCTCGACAACGGGGGGGGTGTAGTTTCTGGGATTGCTGTAGCCATCTTTTGCTTCTTTCCACTTTTCTGTAATGGCGACATTTCTCTCGGGATAGTGAGTGATCGGTCTGGGTACATCATCATCTGCAACGACGGACTGTAGAAAAACGCCACTCAAGACGATAAAAAAAACACTGGAGACAAAAAACCGCATTGCACTGTAAATCATGACGCCCCCTGGACATGAAAAATAACATACCGCACTGAATAACTCTGATAATGCGGCCTCTGGAAGAGGTATTGCCTACGAGTGCTCCATCAATACAAGATGCAAACGTGATGGATCACTAGTTATAGTTTTTAATGATTGAGAGTCAGCAGCATGATTTGTGCCATAACTAAAAGCACATAAAATTCAATAGGGTATAGTCTTTAGGTTTGTCTGATTCGCACCATGAGGGTGCAGTATTGCAGGATGGCGAAGGAATTGGCTCAGTCATGGTGCATGCTGATGTCGTCGTCGCGAAGATTACAGGCCCAAAAATCTGTGAGCCTGAGTGGATGGGACTCTGCGATGGGGTCTTGCGGCATGGGACTGATGTACGTTGAAAATATTGCCAGTTCTGGGCGGAACGACGGGAAGACTCGGACAAAATCACCTTGTGCGTTGAGTGCTTGCAGGCTGAGCGGCGTGAGTCACGGTATTTCAAGCCTCTTAAGCTTGAAGTCAATACTATTCAGGTATAGCGCGGGTTGTTTACATTGACGGGGCAGTGCGCCTGTTCCCTGTGGCATGAAATATTCGGGTTAACGGGTCTGGTCGTGTGCGGTTGGTTTTTCTGTTAATGTTTGCTGTGTGATGCAGAGCTTTTAACACCCAATCAATCCGTTGAGTTGTAGCGAGATCGTCCAGGGCGCTGGAAAAATCTTTTAAATTCAGCGCCATAGGCTTCCTTGTGTCGGTGTCGGTAGAAAAATCGCCGGCTAGAGTACTCAACAATCGCCAGTAGCGCTTTTCTCAAAGAAGCCGCCTTCAGCAAGCGGCGCAGAAGCCGTGGCCAGGTAGATTCAACGGATTGGTTTCGGCGTAACGCGCTCAAAGCACATGTGATGCCAATCGTTGGCAAGTTAATACACATCTGTATCGGTAGATTAAAATAATAATGGATTCTATTGCTCGCTTGAGAAAGCTGCCCCCGGCCTTGAAGGGGTTGATATTTACCTTCATGCCGCTGGCATACTATCTTTTTGATAAGTTAAATTACTCGCAAGCAGGACTCTCTGCGGTTTTAGGTTTTTTTACACTGACCACGCTCTTTTATTGGCGGGATATTTTGCCCAATAAACGTGCATTGTTCAGCGGTCTGTTGCTGTCCTTTCTTATTATCATTCTGTTGAATATCGGGTTCCAGTCGACCCTGCGGGATGCCTTTGGTGTGCAGCAGGAGGATGTGATTGTTGTACAGTCGATATTCAGCACCGATATGGCCGAATCCAGCGAGTTCTTTATTCAATACGCCCGCTATATCTCACTCAATCTGGCGTTGTTTCTCGGTAGTTTAGTGCTGTTTTGGTTTTTGTTCGTGGCGGAACCACCTTCATTGAGCGTCGAGGATAAGCCTAAAATCAAGCGTTATTGGGCCGCGGGTATCGTGACCATTGTGTTGCTGACGATCCATTTTAATCCGACATTACGCAAATCGAATCCACTGTTCTATTTTCCCGAAAATTACTTGCGGTGGCAGGCCGATCTTGAGGAGGCCAGGCAGCTATATGCGCGTTTAGCGGCCACCAATAGTGATGAAACGCTTAATTCAATGGTTGCTTCTGAAGGGGTTGGTCGCCGTACCGTGGTGGTGGTCATTGGTGAGAGTGATACGCGCAATGACTGGTCTCTGTACGGTTATGAGCGCGAAACCACGCCGTTGCTCGAAAAGGTCGACGGGTTGATTGCGTTTGAGGATGTGATTGCGGCTGACGCATCGACAATAGGCTCGATTACTCGCATGTTGACGCCTGCCACCGTGGAGCGGGGCGAGCTTTGGAGGGAAAAGCCCAGTGTGGTAGTGATGGCGCAGCGAGCAGGTTATAAGGTGTATTGGGTAACCAACCAGGGTACGGAAGGGCGGGGGATTATTTCGATACTCGCCGGACAGGCGGACAGGTCGATTTTTACCAATAGAGGGGGCTCCCGGCTCGAAGGCACGCTGGATGAGGCGGTATTGGATCCTTATCGGGCCGCCTTGAATGATCCTGCGGAGAAAAAGTTGATTTTTGTGCATATATTGGGCTCTCATCCTTCCTATAATTATCGTTACCCAAGAACGCATGCGGTTTTCGAGAAGCTGTATGATGATGCGGTTGCGGAGAGGCTGGTGTCACAAGGCCGCTCAATGTGGGAGATCACCTTTAGGAATATGTATGACAGCGCTATTTATTATCAAGATTACATATTGTCTCAGCTTGTCAATGAATTGATTGATCATCCAAATGAACCCGCAGCATGGCTCTATATTTCAGATCATGGCCAGGATGTGGCGCATAACAGTGATTTTTCCGGCCACAATAGAAGGGCCAAAGAGATGTGGGAAGTGCCGATGCTGTTGTGGTCAAATGATCACTATGAATTGCCGGTGTCGGATATTGCCGCATTGAAAAAAAGGCCTTATCAAGCGGATGACCTTGAACACGCTATCCTGGGTTTGCTGGGTATTGAGGGTGGCTATTATGATTCCGGACTGGATATTTTTTCGGCTGACTATGATTTAGGTCGAAATTTCCCACGTCATTTACGGGGTAGTGGTTTGGATTATCGCTAGCGGCAACTCATCTTGACGGCCTTGTTAATTGAGTATGCCCTCAAACGGTAACCCGAAAGAGTGGGGGCTGTCTGCAAGGATCTGCTGCCGCGAGGCCTGACAGTTTCTCTGTTATCATTTTTCTGAGTTTGTCCCGGCAGTCCATTATCTTGCATTTGTCAGCGTATCGGCAGCTTAGCTGCATGTCGCGGATGTCCTCGTCCTTAATGTCCAACATGGAGACCAGAGCGATCTCTTCCTTTGCGCGCGCGGTCTTTGCCTGGGCAATTAGGGTAACGGTCGAAATACCGTCGATGAAGCGTTTTTTGGCATAATAGGCGATGTGCTCAAAATCATAATCTCCGAGGCAGTCTGGTCTGTCGAGGGGCATGGGGCGACCACTCTGGAATGACGGGGAATGTGGCCGAAAAGCTTATCATTCGTAGTGGTTGTGGATTTGATATAGGTCAAGGAAAGTGGTTTGAGGGTACGTCGGGGGGATAGAGCCGCTTGCAATGGCATGGCCGATGCTGGTTGTCTGCCGACCCTTTCCCGGGCGGGTGGTTGAATCCGGCCCGGCAGTCTGCAACTATGCCTGGATGCAGATAACCTTTACCAAGATGCACGGCCTGGGTAATGATTTTGTGGTCATCGATGCCATCAATCAGGCCATCGATTTGAGCCCCGGGCAGGTGCGCTTTATTGCTGATCGCCAGCGTGGTGTGGGTTGCGACCAGCTGTTGCTGGTGGAACGGTCGGAATCACCCGATGTGGATTTCCGCTACCGAATTTTCAATGCAGATGGCAGTGAAGTAGGGCAGTGTGGCAATGGTGCACGTTGTTTTGCGCGCTTTGTGGTGGATGCTGGCTTTACGGATAAGCGTGAAATCGCCGTGGAGACCGCTTCCGGGGATCTCCGCTTGCGTATCGAGGGGGATGGTCAGGTGACCGTCGATATGGGCGCACCCCGTTTTTCACCGGCGGATATTCCTTTCGAGGCCGAAACGCGTGCCGCGCAGTATGCCTTGGGACTGAATGGGATTTCGTTGGAGATCGGTGCTGTCTCCATGGGTAATCCCCATGCGGTGATCCGGGTCGATGATGTGGATACGGCGCCGGTGGCCGAATGGGGGCCGCGTGTCGAAGTCCATCCCCGCTTTCCTGAACGCACCAATGTGGGATTTATGCAGCCGGTTTCGCGTCGACAGATCCGCCTGCGGGTGTTCGAGCGTGGCAGTGGCGAGACCCGGGCCTGCGGTAGCGGCGCCTGTGCCGCAGCCGTGGTGGCGCACCAGTGGGGGCTGGTGGACGATGAAGTGGCCGTTGACCTGCCGGGCGGGCGACTTCTGATACGATGGGCCGGAGGCGATGCGCCGGTATTCATGACCGGTCCCGCAGAAACCGTATTCGAGGGCAGTATCACGTTATGACGAGTGACACCCAGGCCATCAGCGAACAGGTCGTGGCGGAGTATCTCCGCGACCACCGCGATTTCTTTGCGCACAATCTCTGGTTGCTGCCGGATCTGTATCTGCCACACGAGTCCGGGGGCGCCATATCGCTGGTTGAGCGGCAGGTGGCTATGTTACGCACCCAGAATGAGACGCAGAAGACGCAGTTGGAGGCGTTGCTGCAGGTGGCGCGTGAGAATGACCGCCTCAATACCCAGCTGCATCAGCTGACCCTGCTGCTGATGGAATGCCAGGGCCTGGAGGGATTGATGACCCTGCTTGTCAGCCGTCTGCGGCGTGATTATTCGGCCGATATGGCGGTTCTGCATTTGCTGGCGTCACCCCGGGATGGGCG
>JALTPW010000057.1 GCA_026999335.1 Chromatiales bacterium | reverse complement strand
CCGTCATATCATTGCGGCGCACATTGAAGCACTATTATGGATACTATGGAATGATCTGCCAGGGGCCCGTGGCGCTCAAGGAGACTCCGTCTGGACAGGTACCTAAAACACAATAATTTATTGTAAGCCGATAATTGTTTGCCTGTACTTTCGTTCTGTGATCCTATCGAAATAGAATTGAAGCGAATGACCACAGGCGATAACGGTATAAAAAGAAAATACAGCGGGTGAGCGGACGGTTTTGTCGGCTTTTCATAGTGCTGATCTTTTTGATCCCTCTTTTGAATGTCTTGTATTGGGTGTTTTTTAATGGAAATCGGGCTCAATCCAGGCTACTTGCTTAACGTCCCCACAATCTGATTTACAGTCTCTACATTCCACGTGGGCATGAAAAGCCTGCCCACCCTACCTGGCTGTATTATTTGATCCGGAGGGGCGGTGGGTAAGGGCGATGGTCGATATGGACGGCTCAGCCAATCAGGTCAAAAGATGCTTTTATGATCCCTGGTTTTCCAGCGCATTCGATGCCACCAGACGCGGCTCGCGGGCGCCGTCGTGGTACAGGGCGGCAAAATCGTGGCTGCTGATCATGCGCTGTACTTCGCGTACATAGTCCTCACCGCGTTGTGAGTAGCGTTGCAGATGAGCAGCCAGTTGCAGCGAGCCCGGTTTCTCGCCGGCAGCACGCAGGCGGGCGCGGGTGTCGCGCAGATCTTCGTAGGCATGGCCGATGTTGAGGTTGTGCATATAGGCGCGTATCGAGGCTTGCAGGTTAGGAAAGGCTTTGACCGAGTGGGTGGCGTCTTCGGCACGCTTTTCCGGGGTCAGGCCGCCGGTCTTTTTGTAGGTCCACTGGCCGAACAGGCTGTTGCCTTCCAGGGCAAAGCGGGAGGTGCCCCAACCGGATTCGATGGCGGCCTGGGCCAGGGTCAGTGCAGTGGGGATTTCGTCCAGTCTTTGCAGCAGTTCGACACGGTTCTCCGCCGTGCGCAGGTCGCCGCGAATGCGGTACTCGCGGGCCGTTTCGGCCAGCCATTTCTCCAGTCTTCCATCTGCCAGTGGCGGATTGTCCAGTAACAGCAGCACCAGCTGGCGCTGTTCGCGCAGGCGACGGTTTTCCGCCAGCACCATGGGCAGCAGGGTGCGCAGGAACAGGTGCTTGCGGGCGGTGCTGCTGCGGATGTCGGCAAAATCCGGCGGCAAGCGTTGCAGGGCGATGGCGGGAACCTGACCGCCCGGTGGCCAACGGTAATCCCGCTGGTCGAAAAAGACCTTCAGTTCAGCGGCGCTAGCGACGGTGAAGGGTTGCAGGTTTTCACTTTCAGTGTAAAACAGCGATCCGGCCTGCAGCGACAGACTCTGCATGGCCATGCCAACGACGAACAGTGGGGTGAGAATCAGTCGACCGAGGCTGGTCAGAATATTGGGGTTAATACGCATTTTATTCTTCGTTTATTGCGGGGTGGGTAGTTTGCCCTGTTTTTTTCGGGCCGTCACAGCAGCAGGCCGAACCACAACGGCAGGGTGAGCAGGCTGAGGGCGGTGCCGAGGGTGACGGTGATGGCGTAGAGGCCGAAGCGGTCACACAGTACCATGCCCAGTACCATGCTGGGCATGGCGGCTTCAAGTACTGCGCCGGCGAGGGTGTCGCCGCTCAGGCCGACAGCTCTGCCCAGCCCCATACCAGCAGCGGCATGAGCGCCAGCTGGATCAATAACACCGGCACTACCTTGAAAAACACCGCCACTTCGCCCAGATTGAGGCCAATGGCCGCCAGTGCCGCCCACAGCGGCGGGACTTTCAGTAGGGTCTGCCACACCGGCTCGGTTTCTTCATGATTGCCATAGTTGCGCGCCAACAGGATACCGACACTGAGCAGCAAGGGGGTGCAGGCGAACAGGTCGTACTGGATGGCGATGCTGCGCGCCCACGAGCCGAAGGTGTGCTCCAGCACCGGCAGGCCGAGGTAGGTGGCGTTGGGAAAGGCGCAGCGAGAACCAGGGCGCCGGTGCGGTGGTGAGGGGTGCTACGCCAGGCATACCACAGGCCGGCCAGCAGCAGTCCGGCGACAACACCCGCGGCGGCGACAGCGGCGATGCGCAGGCTGTCCAGCCCCAGTGGCGCCGACCACAGTACCGACAGTACCAGCGCCGGCAGCAGCAGGAAATAGACCAGGTCGCCGATGGCACGGCGCAGCAGTTGCGGATCCTGCCCGCCGATGCGGAAAGCATTCCACAGGGTGCCAGCGAGGATCAGCAGCGCGGCCCGGGTGAGAATTTCGGTCATGGGACATCCAGCGGAGCTGAAACGGCGGGGGATTATAGCTGAGTTGAGGCCCGAGGCCGCAGGGGGAGGCTCCCATGCCTGTAAAACCCACGCCTCAAGCCCCCAGTGTGATGCATATCGCACTTTTTTCGTTGGTTATCGTCCAGCGCCATGAAAACACCGTTTTCACAAACTATGCTTAATCGAAAGGCAGATTGCTGTTATATATGGACAAGCAACTATGATGGCAGAAACTGAATATTGGCGTGAATCCGTTTAGCTGGCTTGGCAGGAAGATCATCGACTGGCTCATCCACGAGGGTGGGCCGTCAGGCGTGCCGCAATGTGATTTTGAGCGCCTGGGTTTTGAGATTCGTCCCTGCGATGTGCTGCTGGTGGAGGGGCGGGCGCGGGTCAGCGAGGTGATCAAGACCATTACCCAGAGCCAGTGGACGCATTCGGCGCTGTACTTGGGCCGTCTGCACGACATCGAAGACGAGAGCCTGCGCGAGCATGTGAGCTGGTTGTACGACGGCGATCCCTCGGATCAACTCATCATCGAGCCACTGCTGGGCGAGGGCACGGTCATTTCTCCACTGAAGAAATATGCTGGTGAACATGTGCGAATCTGCCGCCCGGCAGGTCTGTCGCGTACGGATGCGGGACGGGTGCTGGCCTTTGCGGCGAAGCACCTGGGGCATGCCTACGACGTGCGCCAGTTGCTGGATCTGGCGCGCTTTCTGCTCCCCTACGGTGTCATTCCACGCCGCTGGCGCTCCAGCCTGTTCGAGCATAACATCGGTATGCCGACCCGCACCGTGTGCTCGACCATGATCGCCTCGGCCTTTTCTTCGGTGCAGTTTCCCATCCTGCCGGTGATCCACCGCGAGAAAAATGGCACCATCAAGCTCTACAAGCGTAATACCCGCCTCTATGTGCCGCGTGACTTCGATACTTCTCCCTATTTCGAGATCATCAAGTACCCGCTGCTGGGGCTGAATGATCTGGCCGTTTACCGTCAGCTGCCTTGGGATACCGAGGGTGTGGTGTGCAACGGCGAAAACGAATGCTTTATTCCCGGCGAGAATGGCATGATTCCCGTGCCGGTCGGGGAGGCCGCAGTGGACAAGGGGCAGGCGGAGGTCGATGCGCCGCTGACGGCAGTGGAAACGGCGAAAGGGTCGTCGGCAACAAGATAGTCAGGAGAAAACATGAGCATCGTCTGGGTTGGTCTGTTTGTTATCACCGTGGGACTGGTGTTTTACCTGCGCTGGTCGCTGTTGTCCGCTTCGCTGTTGCTGGCGGGATGGCTGATCGTCTGGGGTCTGTGGGGTGGGGCGGGCGCTGGGCCACAGGCGCTGGCCTGGCTGGTGTTTCTCGCCATTACGGTGCCGCTCAATGTCCCTTCCCTGCGCCGCGCCTGGTTGACGGATCGCCTGTTTAAACATTTTAGTAAAATCATGCCCGCCATGTCGGATACCGAACGCGAAGCGCTGGAGGCCGGTAGCGTCTGGTGGGATGGCGAACTGTTTTCCGGTATGCCGAAATGGTCGCGACTGATGGAAACCCCGCCACCAAAACTGACGCCCGATGAGCGGGCCTTTCTCGATGGCCCGGTGGAAACCCTGTGCGGCATGATCGACGACTGGCATATCACCCAGGTCGACCGTGATCTGCCGCCGGAGGTTTGGGACTATCTCAAGGCCGAGGGTTTTTTCGGCATGATCATTCCACGCCACTTCGGTGGCCTTGAGTTTTCCGCTCTGGCCCATTCCGCAGTAGTGATGAAGGTGGCCAGTCGTTCGATTACCGCAGCGGTGACGGTGATGGTGCCCAATTCCCTCGGCCCTGCTGAGCTGCTGTTGCGCTACGGCACCGACGAGCAGAAGAATCACTATCTGCCGCGCCTGGCGACGGGTGAGGAGATTCCCTGTTTTGCCCTTACTTCGCCCGAGGCCGGTTCCGATGCCGCCGCCATGACCGATAGCGGTGTGGTCTGCCGGGCCGATTTCAACGGGAAGTCCGATGTGCTGGGTATTCGTCTCAACTGGGACAAGCGTTATATCACCCTCGGCCCGGTGGCCACGGTGCTGGGCCTGGCCTTCAAGCTGTTCGATCCCGACGGGCTGCTGGGTGATGAATTTGGCGGAAAGAAAAATCTCGGTATCACCTGTGCCCTGATTCCCACCGACACGTCGGGGGTGGAAGTCAGCTACCGTCACTTTCCCCTCAATCAAGCCTTCATGAACGGGCCGACCCGTGGCCGCGATGTGTTTATTCCCGTGGACTGGATCATCGGTGGGCAGTCACGCGCCGGGCAGGGCTGGCGCATGTTGATGGAATGTCTGGCCGCTGGGCGTGCTATCTCGTTGCCCGCCCTGTCCACCGGCGCTGGCAAGCTTATGAGCCGCGCGACCGGTGCCTACGCCCGCGTGCGCAAGCAATTCAAGACCCCCATCGGCCGCTTTGAGGGCGTGGAGGAGGCGCTGGCGCGCATCGCCGGGCTGACCTACATGATGGATGCGGCGCGCACCCTCACCGCCAGTGCCGTGGATCAGGGTGAAAGCCCGTCGGTTATCTCCGCGGTGGTGAAATACCAGCTCACCGAGGCCATGCGTACGGTGGTCAACGACGCCATGGACGTGCAGGGCGGCAAGGGTATCTGCATGGGGCCACGAAACTTTGCCGGGCGGGTCTATCAGGCCATCCCCATCAGTATTACCGTGGAGGGGGCGAACATCCTGACCCGCAGCCTGATTATCTTCGGTCAGGGCGCGGTGCGTTGCCATCCCTTTGTGCTGCGTGAAATGCAGGCCGTGGCGGCCAAGGACGCCGGGGCCTTCGATGCGGCCATTACTGGCCACGTCGGTTTCGCCATCTCCAACGCCGTACGCAGCCTGTTCCTCGGTCTCAGCGGCGCGCGATTCGCCCGCACGCCGCTGCATGGCGCCTTGAGCAGCCCGTCGCGACGTTACTTCCAGCAACTGACGCGCATGAGCGCCGCTTTCGCCTTTGTCTCGGATGTTTCCATGCTGGTGCTGGGTGGCAGCCTCAAGCGGCGCGAAAAACTCTCCGGCCGTCTTGCCGACGTGCTGAGCTGGCTGTATCTCGCCTCCGCTGCCCTCAAGCGTTACGAGGATCAGGGCCGCCCGACGCAGGATCTGCCGTTATTGCAATGGGTGTGTGAACACGCCCTGCACGAAATCCAGCGGGGTCTCAGTGATCTGTTCAAAAACTTCCCCAGCCGCCCGGCGGCCTGGTTGATGCGGCTCGTGGTGTTCCCACTGGGCCGTCCCTTTCATGGCCCCTCGGATCGCCTTGGGCACCAGTGCGCCGACCTGTTGCTGGCGCCTTCAGAGGCGCGTGACCGCCTCACCCGGGGCCTGTTTTCTCCACAGGATACGCACCATGCCATTGGTGTCCTGGAGCATGCACTGACGGCCATAGTAGCCGTGGCGCCACTGGAAAAACGCGTCCGCACGGCGGTGCGCAATGGCGAACTGGCGAGTGCGCCGGAGGTCGAATTGATGGCCGATGCGCATCGCTTGCGGGTCATCAATGACACAGAGTACGAACAATGGCAGGCTGCTGACGAGGCGCGCCGTGAGGCCATCGCCGTGGATGAATTCGAGAAAGAGGCGCTGATATGCCGCACGGAAAAATCGTAGGAGCGGGCCATGCCCGCGATTGCCAGGTGGGAGCGGCTCATCGTGCCTTCTGCGGTATTTAGCAAACCCATCGCGG
>JALTPW010000056.1 GCA_026999335.1 Chromatiales bacterium | reverse complement strand
TGCCGGGTTATCGCAATCCGGATAATTTCATCGTTGTTTCCGATCCCTATCCAACCGTATCCGCCATGGCAGCCGATCTGATACTGCCTACGGCAATGTGGGTGGAAAAAGAGGGCGCATATGGCAATGCTGAACGTCGTACCCAGGTATGGCGTCAGCAAGTGAGCGCACCCGGAGATGCCAAGTCTGATATGTGGCAGTTGATGGAATTTTCCAAGCGGTTCAAGACTGAAGATGTGTGGTCTGAAGACTTGTTGGCCAAGCGCCCTGAGTTCCGGGGTAAAACATTGTATGAAGTACTTTACCGCAACGGCAGTGTCGATAAATACCCCGCACAGACGGTGACGGATGATGCAGGTAATGTCTATGCCAATGATGAAATGGATCATTTTGGTTTCTATGTGCATAAAGGCCTGTTTGAAGAGTACCGCACGTTTGGCACCCAAGGGCCAAAAATAGGGCACGATCTGGCAGAATATGATCAATTGCATCGTGAGCGGGGACTGCGTTGGCCGGTTGTCAATGGTAAAGAGACAAAATGGCGCTATCGTGAAGGTTCCGATCCATTTGTTCCGGCAGGCAAAGAATTTTATTTTTACGGTAATAAAGATGGCCGTGCAAATATTATCTTTGCACCGTACGAACCGCCGGCGGAAAGCCCGGATGCCGATTATACGATGTGGCTCTGTACTGGGCGCGTATTGGAACATTGGCATTCAGGTACCATGACGCAGCGGGTACCGGAATTATACAGGGCCGTCCCCGATGCGCAGGTATTTATGCACCCTGATGATGCGAAAAAACTCGGTCTTAAACGTGGTGATCTGGCGAAAATTCAGAGTCGGCGTGGTGAGATCGTCGCGCTTGTCGAGACCCGCGGGCGGAACAAACCGCCGGTAGGTCTGGTCTTTGTGCCATGGTTTGACGCACGCCGTCTGATCAATAAGGTCACGCTGGATGCAACCGATCCGCTTTCTAAACAGACGGATTATAAAAAATGTGCGGTTAACGTCCTAAAAGCATAGGAGGCGTATGTCATGAGAAAAATATTGATAGCAGCGTTAATGCTGATCACGGCTTCTGTCACATGGGCAGCTTCCGATGATGTGTTTTCGCTTCGCGGTAATTCACCATTGAATGCGGATTCAATGGACGTTATGGACAAAAAATGGCGCGATGGTGAAGGAACGGTCGTACGGAGTTATCCACAACAGCCACCACTGGTACCGCATACCACTGAAGACTATGCGATCACTAAGGATAATAATGATTGCCTGATGTGTCATAACTGGAAATCTGAATTGCCGGGAGCGACCAAGATCGGTGTCTCGCATTTTGTGAACAGAAATGGCCAAGCTTTATCCAGTATTTCACCACGGCGTTATTTTTGTAACCAGTGTCATGTGCCGCAAAGAGATGTGGAGCCACTGGTGCTGAATGTCGATTGATCCCGTTGTTTTGGGCTGGTGAATATATTTTTACTGCTAAGGCACGTGCTTTGAACCGGTTCAATTTCCCCTCTCCTTTATAAAGGAGAGGGGAAATCGTAATGCCTTCTGAAAGACCACCGTGAAAAAACCCCTGAGTGTGATGTGTGTCAGGCTGTGAGTGCCCATGGCAATCAATAAAGGTATAACCCGTCGTAACTTCTTGCTCAATGTGGCAGGGTCGGCCTGTGGGGCGACGTTATTGGGCGCGGGATTGAGCGTCTATTCCCAGCAGGTGGTTTCGATGCCCGCCTTGATGATTCGTCCGCCCGGCGCCTTGGCTGAGGAGGAGTTTTTGGGGGCCTGTGTGCGCTGTGGTCAATGTGTGCGTGATTGTCCCTACGACATCCTTCATCTT
>JALTPW010000055.1 GCA_026999335.1 Chromatiales bacterium | reverse complement strand
TAGATGCTGGCGAGTACTGCAAGACTCTGGGCAAGAGACTGCCCACGGAACAGGAATGGGAAAAGGCCGCGCGTGGTACCGATGGAAGAATATATCCATGGGGAAATGAATTTGATGAATCTGCCGCGGTAACGTCTGAAACAGCAGGCAAGGCAATGGTGGTCGGGTCAAGGCCCAAGGGGGCGAGCCCCTTTGGTGTCATGGATATGTCCGGCAATGTGTGGGAATGGACTGACAGTTATAACGACCGCTATGCGATTCTGAGGGGGGGATCGTACTTCGAGGATAGTAGTTATGCCAAGGTGACCAGTGCTCTTCGCAGTATTCCCGATGACAGTAAGCAGTACGTCGGGTTTCGCTGCGTAAAAAGTACGGAATAATCATGCCTTGATTTGAGCTTGAGAATACCGTGATTCTCACGCAGGCAGAAATCCAGCATGTGCGGCGTTTCAGCACCTTGGACAAGCCACTCCATATGCCGATAATATGATAATACTAACCAGTCGGAAATAAAGGATACACTTTCTTTCTATTTTAGAAAGGACATTCATTGATTTGGAACCGACTGCCCGGAATAAAGTATTAGTGAAATCCTTTTTCAGAAATGAAGTGGTATCCTTTGCTGCTGGCCAGGTAGTATATAGACAAGAGGATCGATCTACGCCTCTGCCAGAGGTATAACAGAAGTATAATGAACCGATCCTTATTTCAATCTTCAGCACCAGTCTACAGATGCAGAGGATAGGCCACCATCTTCCCGTCACTGACTTCAATAGCCTGACTCATCCCTCCCTCACGCCTACAACATAGACAGAGGATCGATTCCGTACCTCTGTCAGGCGTTCAATGAATCGATCTTTGGCGCTATGATGGCGCGAAAATGATAGAGTATATGGTAGTAAGACAGGATCCTGTCACTTCTTATCATTTTTTACCCCAAAAAACATACGGCGATACCAAGATACTGAGCGCATGATAGAAAGCCGGTCTTGGTTAGTTGCCATGTATGCCCTATAAAAACCAACAGACACGCTTTGATATATATCAATGTAAGGCTTGGAAACTTCTGTTCGGATGTAAGGGGCGGTTCGATGTCTGCTGCAAATGACTTGGCCTAAATATTTTTAGTTCGGGGTTTTTCAGTGAGTGTTCATATGCTGACAGGCTATATGTTGGCAGAGTCCAGAAGCACAGAGCCAGTTTACACGCCATGGCACTTTTGAGGGGCCTTCCATAAGCACAATACATGCAAACCATGGATGTAGAATGATTCAATGGCGTTAGTGGAAAAATGCTGCTAAGTTTCTATTGGTGAAAGATGAATACCGAAACACGATAGTGATATAAAATAATGAAATACGAGCTGGTAATAGTAGCCCATGATTGACGTTGAAAATTTAACAAAAGACTATGGTGATCATCGGGCCTTGGATGACATCAGTTTTTCTGTAGAAAAGGGTGAAATACTGGGGTTTCTGGGGCCCAATGGGGCGGGCAAGACCACCACGATGCGGATACTGACCTGCTATTCGCCACCCACAAAGGGAAAAGTGATGGTTGCAGGCCATGACTGTTTTGAGGACTCATTGAATGCGCGCAGAAAAATCGGTTATTTACCCGAAAGAGTTCCGCTCTACGAGGATATGCGGGTTGATGAGTATTTGAGTTTTGTGGCGAAAATAAAGGGTATGCCAAGCCGGGATACGAAGCATAAGGTCGTGCGGATAATGGATGACTGTGGGCTGAGTGATGTATCCAGAAAAATGATAAATTCTATTTCCAGAGGATATCGACAGAGGGTTGGAATTGCACAGGCTTTGGTCAATGACCCCGAGGTTCTGGTTCTTGATGAACCTACGGTAGGTCTGGATCCAAAACAAATTAAAGAAATCAGAAGTCTTATCAAGGAACTGGCAGGAAAACACACGGTAATTTTAAGTACCCATATTCTCCCCGAAGTCAGCCTTCTGTGTAACAGGGTTATCATTATCAACAAAGGAAAGCTGGTTGCGGTGGATACACCTGAAAACCTTACTTCGGGAAATTTACCACGAGTTTTTTTGCGCATCGGCGGGGATGTCGTTGACGTTGAAAAGGCGCTTGCCGGTCTCAGTGGAGTCAAGAGTGCTGAGAGGGAACTGACGGCATCGAAGGATACCTGCGGATTCATTGTCACCTTTGATAATGAAAAGAAAGCAAGGAAAAATATTCACTCTATGATTGATGAAAACAGCTGGGATTTAATAGAAATACGACCCATGGAGATGAGCCTTGAAGATGTGTTCATAAAATTGGTCACGAAGGAATCTGCATGAATATCCGTAGTATTGGTCTTATCCTCCATAGAGAGCTGAAGTCTTATTTCAGTTCATTGATCGCTTATGTGGTCATTGTCATGTTTTTGTTGATAACCGGATACTTTTTTTACAATCTTCTCGCCACTTTTTCCGTCATCAGCTTTCAGGCACAGGTCAACCCCATGTTGGCGAAGCAGTATCAACTGCTGAATATCAATGAGACAGTGGTCAGGCCGCTGTTTGGGAATATCAGTATTATTATGTTGTTGATGACGCCGCTGCTCACCATGAGGCTTATTTCCGAAGAGAAGAAGTCAGGAACAATGGAGCTTCTGCTGACATTTCCTGTGAAGGACATTGACGTAGTGCTGGGTAAGTATCTGGCCTGCCTGGTCGTATTTCTGGTCATGATTTTGCTGACGACAACCTATCCCATCCTGCTGCTTATTCTGGGAGAGCCGGAAATCATGCCGATGATCACTGGCTACCTGGGCTTGATCCTGCTGGGCGCCGCATTTATTTCGCTGGGGATATTTACCTCATCACTGACAGAAAACCAGATTGTTGCGGCGTCGATGTCCTTTGGTATTTTGTTTTTTTTCTGGTTGATCAGCTATTCCGTTCCCTTTGTATCCCCTGCTTTTGGCCAGATCCTGTCTTATTTATCGATCAATGAGCATATTGCTAGTTTAGCCAAGGGTGTATTGGATACGGAGGACATCATATATTACTTATGTTTTATCGTTCTCTTTCTTTTCCTTACCCTCCGCAGCCTGGAGTCTAAAAGATGGTGAATATGAAGGGTCGAGGGCTATTTTTACCGCTATCGATACTGTCTCCCGTGCTTATGGCGACGGGGGGGATTATTTACGCAATAACCGGTGAGATGGGTGCCTTTCCACTTTCTTTGATATGGGTGGGCCTCCTTACGCTATTGGTGGTTTTCTATACCTATTTTCCTGAACTCAGGAGATTCATCACAAAACGCTCAACGCGATATGCTTTTAATACAGCAGTTATGAGCATGGTGTTTGTGGTCATCATTGGGCTTATTGGCGTGATGTCGGTCAAGTACAAGGTAAGAGTCGATTTGACCGAAAATAATCGCTATACGCTCTCTCCTCAAACCGTCAAGATCCTAAAATCTCTAAAAAATGAAATGGAAGTCATCGCCTTTTATCGCAGTGATGAGAGGACAAGGCAGACGATGTACGACCTGTTGAATGAGTACTCCTACTATTCGCCAAATTTCAATTTCCGTTTTGTCGATCCTGATAGAAATCCTGCGGAGGCCGTAAAATATGGAATTACTTCTTATCGAACCACATTGTTAAGTTATGGCGATAAGAAGGAGGTTGTAGGTACCGAGTCAGAGAGCCGGTTAACCAATGCGATCATTCGACTGGTGAGTGATGAAGTGAAAACGATTTACTTTGTCAAAGGCCATGGAGAAAAGAAAATTGGCAGTATGGAAAATGATGGCTATGGCCAAGTCAGGGAAATTATCGAGAAGGAAAACCATAAGGTTCGCGAGTTGGTATTGACCAATATTGAGCAGGTACCTGAAGATGCCGCCGTGGTCGTGATCAGTGGTCCAAGAATCGATTTCTTGCCAGGGGAACTGAATAAGATAAGTAGCTATATCAACCAGGGCGGGCGTGTTCTGTTCATGCTTGACCCTGGCTCCCCCGCAGGGCTGGTGAATTATCTTGCCGGATTCGGGTTTGAGCTGGGAGGTGATCTTATCATCGACAAACTCAGTCAAGTTTATGGGGCAAACTATCTCACTCCCGTTGTTGTTGAATACCATGAAAAGCACCCGGTTACACGGGAGTTTGAGGTGGCAACCTTCTTTCCCGCCGCACGCTCTGTGCATATAGAAGAAGAACCGACCAAGGGAAGCTTTAACATTGCAAAAACAAGCGAGAACAGCTGGTCGATTACCGGGGATCTCAATGAAGATAACCTGGAATTCGACCCCGAAAAACACCAACAGGGACCCATCAATGTGGTATCGGTAACTGCGGTGGAAATCCTGGAAAATGTAGCAGATGAAGAGAATAGTGACAAGCAGAGTGAGAATATCAAGAAATGGGGAAAGATAGTCGTCACGGGTGACTCCGACTTCCCCAGTAATACTCATATGAAATTAGCCGGAAACAAAGATTTCTTCTTGAATATGCTTTACTGGCTTGCCGAAGAAAACATGTTGATATCGATACGCAAAAAGGAGCCGGGCCTGACCCCCGTGATGTTGACGGCATCCCAGGGAAAATTTGTTTTCTGGCTAGCAGTGATCATTGTTCCATCGCTGGTGTTGATGGTGGGTATTGGAATAACCGCCAGAAGGAGACGGGGGGTGTGAACTTAATAAAGAAGACACTCTTTTGGGTTTTTGTGCTGATTGTGTTGAGTGGTTCTTTTTATTTTCTGGATCAGAAGGTGGAAGATAATCAGCGTATAACTGAAGCCAGTTTAAAGCTCTTACCGTATTCCGTTGATGAAATAACAGAGTTTTTGATAAATGATAAGAGAGAGGGACAAGAGATAAAGCTTGTGCGCAGTTCTGATGGCTGGGACATGACCCAGCCATTAACGGTAAAGGGCGATGATGAAGCCATCGAACGGATCCTGATCAATATTGTAAAGGCCAGAAAGGATGCAACTTTGTTTACACAGCCGGGCCCCGACAAGCTGCAAGAGCTGGGTTTGGCGTCACCTGAGCTGGAAATGGGAGTCAGTGCAGGCGGTGAGTCCATTACTATCGTATTTGGTGCAAAGGGGCCGACGCTTAATGTTTCCTACGTCATGTTTAAAGGCCGCCCGGAGGTCTATCGCGTGCATTCGGATGTGAAAAAGGAAGCATCACAAAGCGTCTATGCCCTACGTGATAAAAATATTCTTGATATCGAGCCGGTAAAGTTAAGGCGCCTTGAGGTGGAAAGGAAGGGGGCGGCACGGGTGGTTATTGAACACCATAGAGGAAAGTGGAATATGCTCGAACCACAAACAGGCCGGGCATCGATGGAAAAAGTCCTGGAGTCATTGTATGAGATTAACAATGCGCAAGTAAAAGGTTTCGTCGATGAACCTTCATCAGATATCAGTTTATATGGTTTTGATCATCCAGACTTGGTTGTGACGATATATGAGGATAAAAAAGAGCTTCCCAAAATACTCTATGTTGGCGGTAAGGATAGAAAAAGAAGGGGTTACTTTGCAAAAACCAATCAGACAGAGGATTTGTTTGTCATTGAAGAAAGACTGGTAAACAGCATTATTGTAAATATGGGGAAATGGTTGGAGTAATTCTTGGTGTTTTTAGTGGCATTTTTAGTGACATTTTCTGGCAGGCGACGGTGAAAGCCAAAATAGTGTGAACATGGCTGCACTACAAAAAATGATATCGATAGTATCGGTGCTGACGATAGGGGCCGTGCTGTTTTCATGCGCGGATAACAGCGAGGAGAATGCAGCGCAAGCGACGCAAGAGATCGCCAATGTTCCAGATTTTCCGCATCAAACGGTTTCCACCGAGCCGGAAAAAACATGGGAAAGGCCATTGAAAATTGGCGTCATTGGGCCGGAGACGGGTGCGGATTCTGTCTATGGCATCGATGTCTTGACTGGTGTGACGGCGGCTGCCAAACGCTTTAATAGTGAAGGTGGGATCGGTGGCAGAGATATCGAAGTCATAAATATTGACAATAAGGGCGAAC
>JALTPW010000054.1 GCA_026999335.1 Chromatiales bacterium | reverse complement strand
GCTCAAGCGCCACAAGCTGAAGCTCGACGACATCGATAGCTGGGAGATCAACGAGGCCTTCGCTGCACAGGTGTTGGCCAATATCGAGGCGTGGAAGGATTACCATTATTGCCGTAACGAGCTGCATACGGCCCTGGCCATGGGCGAGCTGGATCAGGAGCGCCTCAATGTGGACGGCGGCGGTGTGAGTCTGGGGCATCCGGTGGGTGCCAGCGGGGCGCGCATCGTGTTGCATCTGTTGCGTGTGCTGGAACGCACGGGGGCGCGGCGCGGTATGGCCAGCCTGTGTATCGGCGGTGGCCAGGGCGGCGCCATGCTACTGGAACGGGAGTAAGACGATGACAGATAAAAGCAATAACTGGCAGCGGGAAACGGATGCCGAAGGCATCGTTTGGTTGACCATCGACCAGGCCGAGGCAAGTGCGAACACCCTCGGTCGGGCGCTGATGGAGGAGCTGGATGGCATCCTCGGCGAGCTGGAGGCCCAGCGGCCGACGGGGTTGGTGATTCAGTCGGCCAAGTCGAATTTTATCGTCGGTGCGGATATCCGCGAGTTCACCCACGTCAAAACCCCGGATCAGGCGCGCGAACTGATCCGCCGCGGGCAGGCGGTGGTCAATCGTCTCGAGGGCCTGCGTTGTCCGACGGTGGTGCTGATTAACGGTTTCTGTCTCGGTGGTGGGCTGGAGCTGGCGCTGGGCTGTGACTACCGCGTCGCCGACGACGCCGACAGTACGCGCCTAGGCCTGCCCGAAGTTCGTCTCGGTATTCATCCCGGCTTTGGCGGCGCGGCGCGCCTGCCACGGCTGGTGGGCGCCACGGCCGCCATGGACATGATGCTCACCGGCCGCAGCCTCAGCGCCCGTGCGGCGAAGAAGATCGGCCTGGTGGATCACGCCGTGCCGCAGCGCCATCTGCAACGCGCCGCACGCGAACTGATCCGCACCCGGCCGGAAAAGAAACAGGCCGGTGGCCTGGCGGCATTGGGTAACCATGCCCTGGTGCGGCCGCTGCTGGCGCGGGTGTTGCGCAAGAAGGTCGCCGCCAAGGCGTGTCCGGAGCACTACCCGGCACCCTATGCGCTGATCGATCTGTGGCGCAAACACGGTACCGATAAACCCGCCGCACTGCGCGCCGAGGAGCTGTCCGTCGCCCGCCTGGTGATCGGCGACACGGCGCGCAATCTGGTACGGGTGTTTTTCTTGCAGGAACGGCTCAAGTCGCAGGGTGATAAAAAGGTCTTCACGCCGCAGCGTGTTCACGTCATCGGCGGTGGCGTGATGGGAGGTGATATTGCCGCCTGGTGTGCCCTGCGTGGCCTGCAGGTGACGGTGCAGGATCGCAACGATGGGCATTTGGCACAGGTCGTGAAACGCGCCGCCAAACTGTATAAAAAGAAACTCAAAAAGCCGCGTCTGATCCAGCAGGCCTTGGATCGGCTGATGCCGGACAAGCAGGGCCAGGGACTGGCGCAGGCCGATGTCGTGATCGAGGCCATTTTTGAGGACATCGAGGCGAAGCAGAATCTCTATCGGGAAATAGAACCTCGCATGAAAGAAGGCGCGCTGCTGGCCACCAATACCTCCAGCATTCCGTTGCAAATACTGGGTGAGGCGCTCAGCAAGCCTGAGCGGCTGGTGGGCCTGCATTTCTTCAATCCGGTGGCGCAGATGCAACTGGTGGAAATCGTCACCACGCCGGATACACATCCCGATACAGCGAAAAAGGCCGCAGCCTTCACCCGTCATATTGATCGTTTACCGTTGCCGGTCAACTCCAGCCCCGGCTTTCTGGTCAACCGCGTGCTGATGCCCTATCTGCTGGAGGCGGTGACGCTGGAGGCCGAGGG
>JALTPW010000053.1 GCA_026999335.1 Chromatiales bacterium | reverse complement strand
GGCTGGATCACATTATCATCGCTCCTCTGTTAAGAGGCATGGGCATTTCAATCGAAGAAATGGATGCAGAGCGCGCACATGATTTTTTGATTGAAGTCGGTCAAGCGATTCAAACTACTATTTCTGGTATCCAGGCTATCTATCAGAAAGATCAGTGCACAGCACTGAATTCTTCTCTGCTGGGACGAAATTTACAGCCCATTGAAGACAATCCTCTTCGTCTTAAGCAATCCTATGAAAAAACTGCTGATGCCTTATTTTCCCCCAGTCGAAGCCGTGTTCATCTCGCTCCGCCTGCCGCCATTGAAGAAAGTCTGGCTCAACTGGGGCAGCATCAGGATTCGGTTATTACTGCCATTCAGGAAAGTCTTGATACCCTGGTGAAGTCATTTTCTCCAGATATGTTGAAGAGTCGTTTTCAACGTTATGCACAAACAGGGAAACAAAGTGATCAGGATGATGCATGGGCATGGCAGATGTATGGCGCCTATTATTCAGAATTAATTTCATCCCGCCAAATTGGTTTTGAAAAATTATTCTGGGAAGTATTCGAACAAGCTTATGATCGTGCAATGCGTCAAACTGTCCATAATAAGTCAACAGGAAATCACAATAATGAATATTAATATACTTGTTTTAATCGTATTATCTGTTTTTTTTGTTAGTGGCTGCACACTGACTGCAAAAGATATGATACCGGCCAGCACTGCTGAGGATATGATTCGCGCTGCGCTTAAAGAGCAACGTGCTGAATTGGATAAAGAAACTAAAATATCTTTTTCTTTATTGACGGACTCCGATGTCAATTATAAAGCCAATGCTGTTAATAACGTCTGGGATATTGATAGCGATGGGCAGGAGCCGCCGCCAGGTACCCATATTAGTCTTAAAGTATTGGAGCTAACAGATGATTCCATGTTACTCGGTGCTGATCAGGAGAGCCTGAACCAAGACCTTGAGGCCGCTCTAGGGAAAACCTATATCGATCACAATGATTATGTGTTGGCCCCCGGACAATTCAAGTTTATTGATTTTGGAAGTATCTATAAAAAAACGCGTTATATCGGAATTATAGCCGGCTATCATGACACTAACCGATCAACCTGGAAGAAAGCCTTTAAACTGGATCTCAGTAACAAAAGAGTGTCATTGGTCGTGCATCTAATGAAGCAAAAAGTCATTGTTAAGGCTGAGGATTAAAATAATGGCGATGCAAAACCGGGTTGTCTGGAGTGAAGGGTTGTTCATTAAGCCTCAACATTTTCAACAGGAAGCCCGTTATTTTGATTATTTACTCAACCAGCGTATCCGTTCAACGGGTGACTTTCTGTACGGATTTTCTACGTTAAAGATCAATCAGGAATTTTTGACATTTGGGAAAATCTCCCTGCTGGAAGCCTCTGGTATCATGCCTGACGGATCAGTTTTTGATATCCCGCTGCATACCGCTGCTCCAAGTCCTCTGTCCATAGATAGCCCTTCGTTGGAGGGACAGGTTATATATTTAGCCATTCCACTGCACTCTGCGGGTACCTCTGAAGTTCAATGGCCAGAGAATACTGGGCGGAGTCGATACCTGCCCGAGCAGCATGAAGTCAAGGATTTGCACTCAAAAGAGGGTGGCCATGCGCCGCTTCATACCGCCAAACTGAATGCCTCTTTATTGCTCGAACGTGATGATCGCAGTGCCTTTACCTGTCTGGCTCTGGGGAAGATTCAAAAGATACAGACGGATGGCAGTGTTGTCCTTTGTAAGGATTTTTATCCGACCAGTCTTTCCATTACCGCCATACCCCCGTTGCGGCGATTTTTGGATGATATCACAGGATTAATACGTGCTCGTGCGCAG
>JALTPW010000052.1 GCA_026999335.1 Chromatiales bacterium | reverse complement strand
TTCGTGGTGATTGGCTCCATGACCAGCGCGTCGAATATCCTCACCTTCAGTGAATTGATGCTGCTGTCCATGGCCTTCCCCAATCTGATTGGCCTGTATCTGCTCAGTGGTCGTGTCCGGGAGGCACTGGATGAATACATGGTGCGCCTGAAGAGCGGTGAGTTGGATCGGGAAGTCGGGCGGGGTTGAGTCGCCGGTTTTCTTTTGCTATAAAAATCAAAGAGCTATTACATTGCCAAGCATCAGTAAAACCGCCCTTGTTCCATACAGTACCGCCGACATGTACCGTCTGGTGAATGATGTCCGATCCTATCCCGAATTTCTTCCTTGGTGCGGGGGGGCTCAGGAGCTGTCGCGCACGGAGGATGAGGTGCACGCCTGCATAGAGATCGCCCTCGGCGCGGTGCACAAATCTTTCACCACCCTCAATCGTCTGCAGCAAGACAAGATGATCGAGATGTCGCTGGTGGACGGGCCATTCAAGCACCTGCATGGTTTCTGGCGTTTCGAAGCGCTGGACGAGAAAGCCTGCAAAGTATCGTTGGATATGGAATATGAGTTTTCCAATAGGCTGATTAGCATGGCCCTGGGCCCGGCCTTCAGCCAGATTGCCAACAACATGATGGATGCCTTTTGCAAGCGTGCCGAGGTCATCTATGGAAAGGGCTAAACCGCAGGAGGGTGATTATGAGTAGCGTAGTAGACGAGTCCGTGATGGATACATCCAGGCAAGACGGAGCGATGGAGTCTGAACCCGCAGCGCCGAAGAAGATTCACGTCGAAGTCGCCTATGCGCTGCCTGACAGGCAGGTGATCATTCCTCTGGAGGTCGAGCCCGGCACCACCCTGGAGCAGGCCGTGGCGCTCTCCGGTATCGTCGAGCAATTTCCCGGGATTGATCTCGATGTCGACAAGGTGGGGATTTTTAGCAAGCTCAGCAAGCGTAACGCGGTGCTGCGTGAGCATGACCGGGTAGAGATCTATCGCAAGCTGATCGCCGATCCGAAAAAGGTGCGCAAGGAGCGTGCGGCGCAGGGCAAGAAAATGAAGAAGGGCGGTGGGGAAGGGGCGGAGACGGGGGGCGGCGAGGAGGTGGAAAAGGGCTAGCCCCCCTGCCCACGCAGAGTCGGTTTCAGCACGTCTTTCTCGCTGGGTGGCGCCTTGACCACATCGACTTTCTGCAAGGTATCGCCGTCAAAATAAAGGATAATGTGCGCCGACTGTTCCTCGTCGCGCATACCGGCCTTGAACGAATAGACATAATCCCAGCGATTGGGATGGAACGGATCCTGAATCATCGGTGAGCCGATGGCCAGTTGCACGCGGCGCTTATCCATTCCCGGCGTCAGTGTTTCCACCATCTCCCGGGTGATAACATTACCCTGTTGGATATCGATTTTGTGCACCGAGCAGGCTGCCAGCAAAAGGCTTGAAAGGATCACGGGAAGAAGGATGAATCGGCGCATATTACCCATTGAAAAAGAAACCGGACAGGCGCCGGATCTTACCTGATTCGGCGCTGTGTTGGTACTGGATACTCTTTTCAAGGGGTTACCTTGAAAGAGTATCAAAGACAGGAGAAGAGCAGGTGACGAGCAAAGATCTCAGAGCCGCAGGGCTGAAGGCGACCTTGCCGCGGAAGAAGATACTGGAAGTGCTGGAGTCAAAAGCCGGCCAGCATCTCACGGCGGAAGACGTCTATCGGCATCTGATGGAGGCTGGTGAAGACGTGGGTCTGGCAACGGTTTATCGTGTGCTGACCCAGTTTGAGGGCGCCGGGCTGGTGGAACGCCATCACTTCGAGGGTGGGCAGTCGGTGTTCGAGCTTGATCAGGGTGAACACCACGATCACATCCTGTGTGTCAAATGCGGCAGGGTTGAAGAATTCGTCGACGACGTCATCGAGGAACGCCAGCGGGATATCGCCGACAAAGCTGGCTATACCATGACTGACCATTGTCTCTACATCTACGGCATCTGTGCGGGCTGCCAGAAAACGGAAAGTACCTGATGTGACTGTTACCACGTTGGACGTCGAGTCCCTGTGATCTCCGGTGTTTTATATCGTGTGCATGGCGTACGCTACGGGCAGGAGTAGTGTGCGTCGTGCGCACATTTACATGGATTGGCTGGAGTGATTTTCGAAGTTAGGCTTTGCTGCGGATTTCAGCTATTTTGTTAATGTATTCAATCCCCCATTCGTGGAGTGCCTTAAGAACGGGGGTCAGGGTTATGCCGAAATTGGTCAGAGAGTATTCCACTTTCGGCGGTATTTCCTGAAAAATTTTTCTGTGCACAATTTCGTCGGCCTCCAGTTCCCTCAGCTGTTTGGTTAGCATTCTCTGACTGATGTCCGGAATAAGACGCCTTAATTCATTAAAGCGGCGGGTTTCTGAGCGCAAATGAAAAAGGATCAGCCCTTTCCATTTGCCGCCCAATATTTCCAGGGCCGCCTCGACGGGGCATCTGAAGTGGCATTTTGGTCTTGTCGTTTTCATTGTTAATCTCTCTGGGGCGAAATCCCCTGCAGCTCGCCTACCAAAAGTAGGTTCTGTAAGAAAAGCGCCTACTTTTGGTGCTGCGATTATCGTCATTCCGGCCTGTTTTTAGCCGGAATCCAGAGATTGCCACTCCGGGATACGGTTTTTTGCCGGAGCGACTCATCCAGAGCGCTTGAAGTTTCCTACACTCTGGATTCCCGCCTGCGCGGGAATGACGGTCTTCCAAGTCTCTCAAGACTCGGTCAACACCCTTCAATACCCCGCTTTCGCAGGGCGAAAGCCGAGCGCAGCGAGATAGCTTGCTGCGGGGTTGTTTATTTGAGCCTTGCTCAAACGGTATACATTCTGTGCCTATGGTACAAAAATGTGCGTTCTTACATGATTTGCATGCATCGCATAGTATCAGGCTTTTCCTTTGTATCCACGCAGGAGATTGTTATGAACACAAGAGAGGCCATCATCAATCGTCGAGCCATCAAAGAATTCGATCCGGAACATGTGATGGAGGAGGGCGAAGAAAAAGAGTTGCTGTCTCTGGCCATGTTGTCACCCACGGCCTTCAATATCCAGAATTGGCGATTTGTAGTGGTGAAGGATATGGCGCTGCGCCAGCAAATCAGAGAAGCCGCCTGGGGGCAGTCGCAGGTAACCGACTGTTCTTTATTCATCGTTGTTTGCGCGGACTTGAAATCGTGGGAGAAAGATCCTGTCAGATATTGGCATAAAGCGCCGCAGGAAGTTCAGGATTTTATGCTTCCCGCAATCGATAGTTACTATAGAGGCAAGGACGAAGTGCAAAGGGATGAGGCATTCAGGTCATGCGGTATCGCCGCTCAAACCTTGATGCTGGCCGCCAAGGATATGGGCTATGATTCCTGCCCGATGGATGGATTCGATTTTGACAAAGTCGCCCAACTGATCCGGCTTCCGGATGATCATGTGATTTCCATGTTTGTCGCCATTGGCAAGGGCACGAAAGCGGCCTGGCCAAGGCCGGGCCAGCTTGATAGGGGAGAAGTCGTCATACAAGACGGATTTTGATCCCTATGCCCTGTGGCAAAAACTGCTCCGACAATAGCGCAGGCTACGGGAAAGCATCGTGTGCGCTGTGCGCACAAGGGGTAGGCAATTTCCCGCTGAATTTCATAATGCCTGTAGCGAGCGGAATCATTGTGTTTCATGAATGCCAGCCCAGCCGTACTGGATGCCGAAGAGTCACCGTAAAGCTTGCTCGGTGGGCCGTGCCCCACGAAGCGAACTTTACACGCTGCTCCGCGTGGCTACATAAGGCCTGCCACCCTACCTGATCAACCCCGGCTGCGAAGATACTCCTCGTAGCCGCCGTGGATATCGATGATGCCCGTTGGCGTCAGCTCGATGATGCGTGTCGCCAGTGAGGAGACGAACTCACGGTCGTGGCTGACGAAGATCAGCGTGCCGGGGTAATTCTCCAGAGCCAGATTGAGCGCCTCGATGGATTCCATGTCCAGATGGTTGGTGGGTTCGTCCAACAACATGATGTTAGGCCGTTGCAGCATCAGTTTGCCGAACAGCATGCGGCCCTGTTCGCCCCCTGAGATGATGTCGACGGTCTTGTTGATGTCGTCCTGGGAAAACAGCAGGCGGCCGAGGGTGCCGCGAATGATCTGTTCATCATCACTTTCCTTGCCCCACTGATCCATCCAGTCGTACAAAGACATTTTTTCTTCGAAATCGGCGGCGTGATCCTGTGCATAGTAGCCGATTTCCGCATTCTCGGACCACTTCACAATACCGGTATCCGCTTGCAAATCACCCACCAGGCACTTCATCAGGGTGGATTTGCCAACCCCATTGGGGCCGATGATGGCGATACGTTCGCCGACTTCCACCATCAGCTTGAGATCGGTGAACAGCGGTTCATCGAAATGCTTGCCCAGATCCTCGACTTCCAGCGCCAGACGATGCAGTTTCCTGTCTTGTTCAAAGCGGATGAACGGACTCTGGCGGCTGGAGGGTTTCACTTCCGCCAGCTTGATCTTGTCAATCTGCCGGGCGCGGGAGGTGGCCTGTTTTGATTTCGAGGCATTGGCCGAAAAACGGCTGACGAAGGCCTTGAGTTCGGCTATCTGTGCTTTTTTCTTCGCGTTATCCGATAGCAGGCGTTCGCTGGCCTGGGTTGCCGCGGTCATGTATTCATCATAGGAGCCGGGGTACAGGCGTATTTCCCCATAATCCAGATCCGCCATGTGAGTGCAGACACTGTTCAGAAAATGGCGGTCATGGGAGACAATGATCATGGTGCAGTTGCGCTCGTTGAGCACGTTTTCCAGCCAGCCGATGGTGTTGATGTCGAGGTTGTTGGTGGGCTCGTCCAGCAGCATGATGTCGGGGTCGGAAAACAGCACCTGCGCCAGCAGTACGCGCAGCTTCCAGCCGGGCGCCACTTCGCTCATCGATCCGTAATGCTGTTCGACGGGGATACCCGCGCCGGCCAGTAGTTCGCCGGCACGGGTTTCGGCGGTGTAGCCGTCCATCTCGGCAAACTCGGCCTCCAGCTCGCCGGCGCGGATGCCGTCTTCCTCGGTCATGTCCGGATTGGCGTAGATGGCATCGCGCTCGGCCTTGATTTTCCACAATTCTTCGTGGCCCATGATCACCGTGTCGACCACGCTGAATTTCTCGTAGGCGAACTGATCCTGGCGCAGCTTGCCGATACGCTGGTTGGGATCTTTCGAAACGTTGCCGGCGGTGGGTTCCAGGTCGCCGCCGAGGATCTTCATGAAGGTGGACTTACCACAACCATTGGCGCCGATGAGGCCGTAACGATTGCCGTCGCCGAATTTGATGGAGACGTCTTCAAAGAGCGGCTTGGCGCCGAATTGTAGGGTGATGTTTGCGGTTGCTAGCACTGTATTGATACCGATTTGGAGCGTGTTGATTGAGGATACCCGGGGAGCCGTGCCAATGGGTGGCGGGCTGGGAGAGGTAAAACGAGGCGCGCATAATGCCACAAATCGGTGTCGGCTGTATCAAAAGACGCATATCCCGCACGATTGGTATGTATTTCCTCCTTGGCCTTGCGCCTGAACGTTTGCCTGGATTGTGCTGGACTTAGGTGGCTTTGCTCGATGTCGGTTGGATTAAAGGGGCGATAGCCCGACTACATGGCCGTAGGGCAACGTGGTGGCTTTGTCCAATCCGGGCTCTATCCGTTTTGTGCGCACGGCGCATACTACACCTACCCGTAGCGTGCGCTGTGCGCACGATGCCGCTGCGGGAAGATATGGACTTTGATGCATTCACTCATGCTATTTTTCCACTATCCGGATGTTCGTCAGCGGCCTGAATCTTCTCTGCCCAGGTATGGGTTTTTTCAATAATCGATGCCTGATCGAGGGTGGTGAGTTCGCGCGCCTTGAGCAAATGCTGGCCGGCCACCCACACGTCGCTGACCTGTTCACGCCCGGCGGCGTAGACCAGTTGTGAGATGGGGTGGTAGACGGGCTGTGTCTCCAGTGCACCGAGATCGACGGCGGTGATATCGGCGGCCTTGCCGGGTGTGAGGGAGCCGATGGTGTCGTCGAGGCCTAGTGCACGTGCGCCGCCAAGGGTGGCCATGTGCAGGGTTTTTGTGGCGTTGAGGGCGCTGGCGTCAGCAGCTACGGCCTTGGCGAGCAGGGCGGCGCTGCGCATTTCACTGAACATGTCGAGGTCGTTGTTGCTGGCGGCGCCGTCGGTACCCAGCGCCATGTTGATGCCGGCATCGAGTAGTTTCTGCACCGGGCAGAAGCCGCTGGCCAGCTTGAGGTTGGATTCCGGGCAATGCACGACGCTGGCGCCGTTGCTGGCGAGCTGGGCGATCTCGCCATCGCTGAGCTGGGTCATGTGCACGGCGGCCAGGCGCGGCGACACCACGCCCAGTTGGGTCAGGTGCGCCAGGGGACGCAGGCCGCTCCGGGCACTGGCCTCGTCGACCTCGTGGGCGGTTTCATGTATGTGCATGTGAATGGGCAGATCCATTTCTTCGGCGAAGGTGACCATGCGTTGCAGGGGCTGGTCGGAAACGGTGTAGGGCGCATGGGGTGCAAAGGCGGTGTGGATCAGCGGGTGGTGACGGTAGTGGTCGTGTACCTCGATGCCCTTGTGCAGATAGTCGTCGGCATTGGTCGCCCACACGGTGGGAAAATCGATGAGGATCAGGCCGACCATGGCGCGCATGCCGGCGTTGTCAGCCACGCGCGCGGTTTCGTCGGGAAAAAAATACATGTCGTTGAAACAGGTGGTGCCGCCACGCAGCATTTCGGCGATGGCCAGCCGCGTGCCGTCGGCGACAAATTCCGGACTGATCCATTTTCCTTCGGCAGGCCAGATGTGATTCTGCAGCCAGTCCATTAGAGGCAGGTCATCCGCGAGACCACGAAACAGCGACATGGCGGCGTGGGTGTGGGCGTTGACCAGACCGGGAATCACGGCGTGGGTATCGAGCCGGTGTTCGACTTCGGCCCGATACTTTTCGCTAGCCTTAACGCTGGGCAACAGTGCGACGATGCGCCCTTCGTGGATGGCGACGGCGTGATGCTCCAGTACCGTGTTGTGAGGTTCGACCGGAATCACCCAGCGGGCGTGGATCAGGGTGTCGATGGTTTCGGGATTGATTTTGTGATGGCTTTCGCGGGTCGTTTGCATGGGTCAGACCATAGCGCCTGCGCTCGGTGGCTGGCAAGTCAGGGCTCGTTGGAGGCGCCGGTTTTATTCATCATCCTCGTCCAGCAGCACCGAGCCATCGGATGCCCAGTTGACATGAAACAGGGTGGGATGTGCGGCCTTGAGTTGCTCCAGAGCCAGTTTGCGCTTGTCCAGTTCCTGTTGCTGTGCCCGCACCTGATCCGCCAGACGTCGGTTTTCGGTGAGGATATCGCGGTGTATCAGGGCCTGTTGCAGGGTAATAATGATGTCATAATCTTCCCAGGGTTTGGTGATGAAGCGGTAGATTTCGGCCTCGTTGATGGCGTTCATCAGGGCCTTCAAATCCGTGTGGCCGCTGAGAATCAGGCGCATGGCCTCGGGCTGTAATGCCTTGATCTCGGTGAGCAGTTGCACGCCATCCATGCCGGGCATGCGGTAATCCGAGAGGAACAGGTCGAAGGGGGTCGCCCGGGCACGCTTGAGGGCATCCTCAGGGGCGTGGTAGGTCTCGATCTCCCAGTCAAACTGGCGTCCCAGTGCGCGCTTGAGGGCGTGCAGGATGTTTTTTTCGTCGTCCACGATCATGATACGGTACATGTGGATTTTCCTTTTGTAAGTTCTTTTGCGGGTCATGCAGAATGGCTGGCGGTGTCTGTGGTGGTGTCTGTAACGTAGATGTCGAAATCGGTGTGGGTGGATTTCTCCAGTCGGGCGATGCGCGCGATGAGGCCCTCGCTGAGGCGGTGTCCCCGGGCTAGCAACAGCACGTTGTCGTGCATCACCAGATCCTGAGCCAGCACCATGCCTTCGCGCAGGCCGTTGGACTTGATGCAGTGTGCGCCGGGATCCTGTGCCGGGCCCTCTGTGTGTCCCAGCTGTTCACAGAAGACTCGTACCACGTGGGCGTCATAATGTGCGTTCTGGTGGCTGAGGAGAAAGTCGCGTGCTTCGCGCCTGCTGAAACGCTTGTGTGCCAGCAGGCCCCACTGCATGTCGTGGAAATCGCCCACCACCTTGAGAATGCGCGCGCCCAGCGGGATATCTGCGTTGTGCAGATGGTCGGGAAAACCCGTGCCATCGACGTGCTCGTGCTGATGGCGGATTAGCCGCGTTGCCGCCTGCAGGGGCTCCAGAGCCATCAGCAGGCCCTCGCCGAGCAACGGATGCCGGGTGAAGGTCTCACGCTCAGTCTCGTCCAAATCGCTGAAGGGCCGGGTCAGTAGTTTGTCTTTCAGACAGAGCTTGCCCAGATTGCGCAGCAGGGCGGCATAGTGCAGCTGTTGGCGCTCGGCCGCGTCCATGCCCATGGCTTCCGCCAGTTGCCCGGCCTGTTCCGCGATCAGCCGTGGCCGTTTGTTGTCCGTGTGTTCGCGCATGGCGATCAGATGAGAAAATACCTCTACCGTGCCGCGGTAGCTCTGATCCAGATTGTCGTTGGCCAGCGCCAAAAAACTGACGGTCTGTTGCAGCTCACTGGTGCGGGCGGTGACCTTGTCTTCCAGATTGGTGTTGAGGTCTCGTAGTTCGCGGTTTTGTTTCTGGGTCAGTAATACCAGGCGCAAGCGTTCCTGTTCCAGGGCCCGCTGTTCCAGCCCGCGTTGCACCGTGAGCAGAATGTCGTTATCTTCCCAGGGTTTGCTAATGTAACGGTAAATACGCCCCTTGTTGACGGCATCGATGGTGGAGGTGATATCGGCGTAGCCGGTGAGCAAAATGCGCACCGTGCCCGGCCAGCGCTGGTTGACCTGCTGCAGAAAGGCGGCGCCATTCATCTCCGGCATGCGCATGTCGGAGATCACCAGATCAATACGGTTTTCTTCCAGGCAGGCCAGCCCCGCTGCACCGCTCTCGGCGGTGTGGATGCGATAGCCCCGGGGGCGAAACAGGCGCTTGAGGGCGCTGAGAATATTGGCCTCGTCGTCGACGAACAGCAGGTTCATCGCGGTCTCGGTCTGTGTGGATTCGGTGGTGTCTGCGGTCATGCCGCTTCCTCGGTTTTGTGTGTAGATTGGGGTGAGCGGAGCGAACCCCAACAATACGGGGTTGGACAAACACGGCTATTGGGGTTCATTCCTCAACCTATGGACCAGGGGCTGTCAAAATGATTGTTAACACCCCCTAACTGGCCGCCTTCTGTTCGGGTTGGCGCAGCGGCAGCCACACCCGGAAGGTGCTGCCACGGCCCGACTCGCTGTCTACACTGATTTTGCCGTGATGTTTCTGCACGATGCTGTAGGACAGTGACAACCCTAGACCGGTGCCGGTGCCGACGGGTTTGGTGGTGAAAAAAGGATCGAAGATCTTCTTCTGAGTCTCGGTGTCCATGCCCTTGCCGGTATCGCTGACCTCCACCCAGGCGCCATCGCCCTCGATGCCGGTGCGTACGGTGATGGTGCCGCGTTCCTCAATGGCGTGGGCGGCGTTCACCAGCAGATTCATGAACACTTGGTTGATCTGGCTGGCGAGACATTCCACCTCGGGCAGATCGCCATATTTTTTTACCACCTCGGCCTTGTATTTGATTTCGTTGTTGACGATGTTGAGCGTGCTGTCCAGGCCGTGGGCCAGATCCGCCCACTGCCACTCGGCCTCGTCCACATGGGAGAAATCCTTGAGATCCTGCACGATACCCTTAACCCGTGAGATGCCTTCACGGGATTCACTCACTAAATCACGCACGTCTTCTTTGAGATACTCCAGATCCAGTTCTTGCTTTAGCGTCTGCACGGCTTGCAAGGTTTCTTTATCGCTGACCAGTGTTTCCAGTCGCTCGTAGCCTTCAAGCATCTGGAAAAGATTATCAATGTATTTTTGCAGGGTGCCCAGGTTGGAATAGACATACCCCACCGGGTTGTTGATTTCGTGGGCCACACCGGCAGCGAGCTGGCCAATCGAAGCCAGTTTTTCCGATTGCAGCAGTTGTTGGTGGGATGCCTGTAACTCACGGTGTGCCTGCTCCAGTTTGTCATGAGCACGCAATTTTTCCTGTTCGGCGCTATGCAGGCGTGTGGCGGTCTGCACAGCATGGCATAAGGTTTCGCCACTGAGTTCGTTTTTAGAAAGGTAGTCGGCAGCTCCGGCGCGCAGTAGTTCCACGATGAGTCGTTCGTCGCGCTGGCCGGTAAGCATCACTACCGGGGTGCTGATGTTTGCCGCACGGGTATCACGCAACAGCGATAGACCGTCGCCATCGGGCAGCAGGTAATCTAACAGGGCACAATCGAAGTTTCCGTGTCGCAATGCTTCGAGGGCCGTGGCGGCGCCGTCGGCCTCGGTGATTTCCACCTCCAGTCCTGATTTTTCCAGCGCCCGGCGCACCGCCATGCGATCCACGTCGTCATCGTCCACAATCAAAATTTTCAGTTCATTGGCCATAACAATTCAGATGCAAGATAAACGACAAAGATAAAAATAAAAAAATAGCCCTTTTATCTTTTTTCTTTCCTCTTTCCTCTTTGCTCTTTGCTCTGCCTTTTTAAGGTAATTCGATTAATGACCAGAATACGTCCAGGGTCTTGACCGCTTCCATGAATTTGCCCGGTTCCACCGGTTTGAGGATGTAACCGGCCACATTCATGTCGTAGGCGGCTACGCGATCCTTTTCCTCGTCGGAGGTGGTAAGCACGAATACGCTGATGGCACGCAATTCGGGATCGGTGCGCAGTTCCGTGAGGAACTCGATGCCGTTCATCTTCGGCATATTGATGTCCAGCAGGATGATCTTTGGTGCGGGGGTCAGTTTTTCCCGGCCGTCCAAGCCGCGCAGCATGGCCAAAGCCTCCAAGCCATTGCCTGCCACATGCACGGGGTTGGTGATGTGATTTTTCTTGAAGGCGCGCTGAATGTTCATGACATCCACCTCGTCGTCTTCTACCAGCAATATGGAAATTTTATTGTCCTGCACGGTTCCTGGCTCCTTTAGTTCTTAGTTCGCAGCGAGATGCCGCTGCTGTTAGTTGCTAGTCGTTTTCGGCACGCTAAAGCGAAAAGTTGAACCCTCGCCTTCGGCCGATTCCAGAATGATTTTGCCGCCCTGGATTTCGACAATTTTTTTGACGATGGACAGCCCCACGCCAGTGCTCTCCACTTTGTCACGGGCGTTGAGAGTCTGGAATATGCCAAACATTTTTTCATGATATTCGGGGGCAATGCCCGGGCCGTCGTCATGCACGCTGAATTCATAAAATTCGCCGTCCACTTCTCGTACATTCACTTTCACATGACCTTGCTCAGGCTGGTGGTGGTACTTGATGGCATTGGATAGCAGGTTGGCAAACACCTGTGACAGGGGGACACGGGCGGTCTCGAATACCGGCATGTCGGGGGCGATGTCGATAACAAAACCTTCCGGCACCGCCAGCCCGGCGATGATTTCCTGCAGTAGTTCGTTGACATCGACGGATTCGACCTCGTTGTCGATACGCCCGATGCGCGAATATTGCAGGATGCCGTTGATCAGATCGCCCATCCGCGCCACCCGCCCGCGCAGCAGCGTCATTTGCTTACGGGTGTCGTCGGTGAGGTTGTCCGCGATGTCTTCCTCGATCCATTCCGATAGATTGGCAATGGCGCGCAACGGTGCTTTTAGGTCATGCGACACAACATAGGCGTATTGATCCAGTTCCTGATTAATGCGCTCCAGTGCAGCGGCCTTGTCGACCAGTTCTGCCGTGCGTTCCTGCACACGTTGTTGTAACTCCACCGAGGTGTGACGCAACTTGCTGGTAACAAAGCCGATGCCAATGATCCCGAGCAGGCCGATGGCGATGAAGATGGCAATGGTTTCCTTCTGATCCGCCTGAGTCTGCGCGATCACTTGATCCAGGGGGAAGTCAACTTCCAGAACGCCTCTCAGATCACCGGTTTTCCAGTTGTTCTTGGGTGTATCCGGGTGACTGTTATGACACTGAATACAAGCCGGGCGCATTACGTCGGCGGTGGCATAACGTAAATACTCACGACCATCACGTTCTGTAAAACGATAAAAGGGTTTATCAGGATTTTGGCTGAAAAATTTCCATGCCTGTTGCATGAATTGATCGCGCAAGCCACCCGTCTCTTGCCGCCAGGGAAAAGGATAGGGGCTGTAGAGCATGGTTTTGCTACCTGAGGCATGCTCTCCAATCTTCTCCCCCAGCAACATGCTCAATGTTGCCGGGAGCGGAATAGCGTTTTCCTTTGTCGCGTAGTCATGGGTGATCTCAAGGCCGTGCTGTTTGGCTGTGGTAACCACTTCTGATGTATAGAGCGTGCGAAACTCCGTCAGTGCATCGGAAAACGAACGGGCGTTTTTTACCGCGGTGGATTCAATGAGTCGTGATTGGAGCTGTGATATATGCCATGCCGCAGCGAAAGTGGTGATAAAAAAAGCCAGCATCAGAAGCAGGATGAATTGCCAGTTTTTCAGCGGACTGTGGGAGTGTGTGTTCATGATCAGGGTTTCTTGATTGACGTCTGCTTGTTGTTCGCAGCGTGTTCCTCGTTGCTATCTTTCGGCAGGGTAAAGCGAAAAGTTGAGCCTTCGCCTGCGGCCGATTCCAGCACAATCTCCCCGCCCATTTGTTCAATAATTTTCTTCACCACTGTCAGGCCCACACCGGTGCTCTCCACGGTGTCGCGGGCGTTGAGGGTTTGGAATATCTGGAATACCTTGTCGTGGAACTCGGGGGCGATGCCGGGGCCGTCGTCGGTGACGCTGAATTCGTAGTGGCCGTCCTCCCGGTTTTGGGCCGAGATTGCGATGTGGCCGGTCTCTGGATGGTCATGGTATTTGATGGCGTTTGACAACAGGTTGTCGAACACTCGGGACAGGGGTATGGGCGCGGTCACCAGACAGGGTATGTCCAGGGCGACATCGATCTCTAGGCCCGGTGGCAGTACCTGCCCATCCAGCACCTCGGCCAGCAGCAGGGTGGTGTCCACCATCTCGGTCTTCATGTCCACCTGCCCGACCCGTGAATATTGCAGGATGCCGTTGATTAGGCCTTCCAGGCGCTGCACCCGGCCGCGCAGCAGGGCCATCTGCTTGCGGACGTCGTCGGTCATGGTTTCTTCCAGATCTTCTTCGATCCACTGCGAGAGGTTGGCGATAGCGCGTAGCGGGGCCTTGAGGTCGTGGGAGGCGATGTAGGCGAACTGGTCCAGTTCCTTGTTGCTGTGTTCCAGCGCCTCGGCCTTGGCCTGCGTTTCGCGTTGCATGTGTTCCATCACCGCCAGGGTCTGTTTCTGCACGGAGATGTCCGTGTGGGAACCGGCTATACGCACGGGATGGCCGTTATCGTCGTGTAGCGCCATGCCACGACAGCGAATCCAGGTGTAACTGTCGTGACTGTTTTTGAGTCGGTATTCGACGCTGAAGGCATCGGTTTCTCCGTCCATGCAGGTCGTCCAGCTGTCTAGCGCTATGCCCAGGTCATCCGGGTGGATCAGTGTTTGCAGGGTGGCAAAGTTGTTGATCAACTCGTCCTCCTGATAATCGAGCATGGTTTTCCAGCGCGGCGAAAAATAGATCTGATCCGTGCTCAGATCCCAATCCCAGATGCCGTCTTTGGTGCCGCGGGTCACCAGCTCGAAGCGCTCCTCGCTGGCGCGCAACTCGGCTTCAGCCTGCTTGCGCCGGGTGATGTCGCGCAGGATACCGATAAACAAACGCTTTCCATCAGCCTGCCGCATTTCACCGACCGCCAACTCCATGGGAAAGGTTGTGCCATCACGGTGTTGGGCGAGCACCTCTCGCGGCTCCATGCCGATGATGTGACCCTCACCCGTTTCGAGATAACGCTGTAGATAGGTATCATGTTCGCCGTGCTGGGGTTCGGGCATCAGGCAGTTAACTTTATGGCCAATGACCTCGTTTGCGGCATAGCCGAACATGTGTTCTGCTGCGAGGTTGAAGCTGTCGATGATGCCGCTACTGTCAATGGTAATGATGCCGTCGGCGGCATTCTCGACAATGGTCTGTACCTTTTGCTTACTCTCGGTCAGCGCGGTGACGGTTTGTTGCAATTTCCGCCACAGGTGCTGGCGTGCCGCCTGGTGGCGCAGAAACAGGAGATAAATGGCCAGGGTAACGGCCAAGACCAGCAGCGTACTGATTCCCAGCAGAGTTTGCTCGCGGCGCACTTCTTGCCGGCGCTCCAGAAGCAGGCGGTTCAGTTCGTCTCCGGCGGTGTCAAACAGGTGAAAAATACTGTCCAGTGCGGTTGTGCCAGCGATGAAATATGTGCTGCTGTCGCCCCTTGGGGTGGCAAATTTCAGCAGCTCTTGATGCATGAATATCAGAAATTTGCTGGTGTCATTCATGCTCTTGTCTAACACCGGCATCAATCGTGCCTTGACGGACGGATGGCGTTCAAATAACAAGGTCATGTTGCGGCCCAGCCTATCCATCGATGTGCTGATGGATTGTCTCGTGGCCCTCATTCTCAACCGTTCCTGGTTGCTGATACGGCCGCGCGCGACGATGCCTACGCCCAATCCCCGTGCCTGCCCGATGTCTTCAATTTGCTGGGGCAAATGGATAATCGTTTCCGCCAAATAGCGGCTGTCCAGGTTGCTGTTTAACATCAGTTGGAAGGTGTCAGCCGTACCCTGAATAGTAGAG
>JALTPW010000051.1:1433-1854 GCA_026999335.1 Chromatiales bacterium | reverse complement strand
ACCTCGGAACAAAACACCGTGGGGCAGAACAATGGCCATCACGCCGTCATCACTGAGAAAGTGAAAGCCGTGCAACAAAAAGGCGAAATCGGCGGCAGATTTGGGTGCAAGGCCGTAGCTTTTAAAACGGAAGTCTTCGCCCAGTGCTTCGTTGGGTTCCCAGCGATAACTGAAGGGCGGATTGGCGACGACGGCATCACAGTGTAGTTTTTTCGCGGGGTTCATTTCATTCAATAAATCCCAATCATTCAGCAGAGAGTCACCGTGATGAATATCAAACTCGGCATCTTTCACGCCATGCAATAGCATGTTCATGCGTGCCAGGTTATAGGTGGTGATATTTTTTTCCTGACCGTAAATTTTGCCAATACCGTGCGGCCCCATTTTTTTGCGTACATTAAGCAACAGCGAACCCGAACCG
>JALTPW010000051.1:0-1423 GCA_026999335.1 Chromatiales bacterium | reverse complement strand
ACCTCGGAACAAAACACCGTGGGGCAGAACAATGGCCATCACGCCGTCATCACTGAGAAAGTGAAAGCCGTGCAACAAAAAGGCGAAATCGGCGGCAGATTTGGGTGCAAGGCCGTAGCTTTTAAAACGGAAGTCTTCGCCCAGTGCTTCGTTGGGTTCCCAGCGATAACTGAAGGGCGGATTGGCGACGACGGCATCACAGTGTAGTTTTTTCGCGGGGTTCATTTCATTCAATAAATCCCAATCATTCAGCAGAGAGTCACCGTGATGAATATCAAACTCGGCATCTTTCACGCCATGCAATAGCATGTTCATGCGTGCCAGGTTATAGGTGGTGATATTTTTTTCCTGACCGTAAATTTTGCCAATACCGTGCGGCCCCATTTTTTTGCGTACATTGAGCAACAGCGAACCCGAACCGCAGGCGAAATCCAGCACGCGCTTAAGCTTTTTCTTTTTACCGGTAGCGGGTTCCTGCCCATCCAGCGTGACAATGGCGGAGAGGATGCTGGAAATCTGTTGCGGAGTATAGAACTCACCCGCTTTTTTACCGGAACCGGCGGCAAACTGGCCGATCAGGTATTCATAGGCATCGCCCAAAACATCACTGTCACTACTGAACTCGGCAATGCCTTCGGCGATTTTCCGGATAATGGTACACAGCTTTTCATTGCGTGCCTTGGGTGTTTTGCCCAGTTTTTCTGAGTGCAGGTTGATTTCCGAGAACAGCCCTTGAAAGGCGCTCTCGAATGACTTTTCTTCAATATATTTAAAGCCGCTCCACAGAGTATCCAGCAAATCATCGTGCCGCGTGCGCGCCATTTCGGCAATACTGCTCCAAAGAAATTGCGGCTCGATGACATAATGCACCTTGAGGCGCATTTGTTTTTCAAAGTCGGCAATATCCGTACTGTTCTCTTCATACCAGATTGCCAGTGGCGCACGGCGGTCGTCCTCGCTTGGCGCGGGGTAGTCGCGTCCCAGTTCTTTTTTGGCGGCTGCCTCAAAATTATCCGAGAGATAACGCAAAAACAGAAACGACAGCATATAATCGCGGAAGTCATCGGCATTCATTGCGCCGCGTAAGTCATTGGCGATAGCCCAGAGGGTTTTGCCGAGTTGGTTGAGTTCTTCTTTTGTCATGCTGTTGTCTCTTCAGTAAGTTCTGGGAACAGCTCGGGGTTGAAGCGGTAGTTCTCCATAAAGCCATCTAGTATTTTTTTGAAATATTGCTTATTTTCTTCCACCATCTCACGGGGTTCAAACAACGAATAATTGCCGTGGCTCAGCACATTGATTAAACGTGCATGCACGATACCGTCTTCATCGTCGCCATCCTGCTTGATACAGGCAGAGAAATTTTTAAAGCCGTGGAAGGTGGCAGTTTTTTCCAAGATGCTGCGCAATATAGTAAAGTGATAAG
>JALTPW010000050.1 GCA_026999335.1 Chromatiales bacterium | reverse complement strand
CGTAATAATTCAGGTTTTGCAGTGCATCCTGCATCCGACTGAGGGATTTGAGCAGGTCATCCCCGGCCAGTACGGCGCCAAAGGGAAGGTAAATAAAGAGAAGAAACAGACTCCGTTTCACCGCTGCACTGGTCTCTGCTGTGCGCCAGGATAGGTCACGATACGCGCATAAGGCATCACACCCTGAATATTGGAGCGTGCCGCCTGCTGGCTATGGTTGATGAGGTATTTGTGCAAACGGGGATCAATGCGCCGGACAATCTCCGGGTGCGCCCTAAACATCTCCGTACGCGCCGTCAGCGAAGGAGCCGCTAGCGGGGAAGAAGGGGCAGTCAGTGGAGAAATAGTCAGCGGCGCATTCACGACGGATGCCAGTGGTGCGGCAGTGGGCAGGGACGGTTGTTTGGCGAGACGTATATATTCAGACGGGGGCGAGGTATTTTTTGCCACTTGCTGATTGAGCGGCGCCGCAGGATCCTCGTGATACAGCGATTCGACCCCCATCACCGCGACGGCAGCCACAGACGCGGCGACAGCCAGACCGGCAAAGCGCTTACTCAGTCGGGAGGGGGCATGTGTGCGTGTGGTGGATGACTGGCGGGGGGAGGGAGGGGGAGCAAGAATGGCGGGTTCATCGTCAATGGCGGCCATAACACGGGAGGCGAACCGGGGGTCGATAGCCTCCGCCAGATTGCCGTGCAGGGCATCGCCCGCCAAATGAAAGCGCTCCCAGCGTTCGCGGGCCTCGACATCCCCGCCCAGGGCATCAATGGCATGCCGCTGCTGGGTATCATCGAGTTCGCCATCTAGCAGGGACGACAGTCGTTCATCGGATAGATTGCTCATTGCGCCTACCACCTAGCTATATTTTTCATTAAAAACAATTAGTTATGATTGCCATTCACTTCAAAATCGCTTCACACAACAAAATCGTTATTGCTCACTGATTACTCAACAACGGCCTGAGTTTCTTGTCAATGGCTTCCCGGGCGCGAAATATCCGCGACCTCACCGTACCCACCGGGCAATCCATGGCTTCGGCAATTTCTTCATAACTCAGCCCTTCGAGTTCGCGCAGGGTAATCGCCGTGCGCAAATCTCCCGGCAGCTGATCAATGGCGGAGTATACCGTGGATTCGACCTGATCTCGCATCAACAGACGTTCCGGCGTTGCATATTCTTTCAGACCCGGCGCACCCTCGAATTGTTCCGCCTCTTGGGCATCAATATCGATATTTGGCAATCGCCGCCCCTGTGCCACCAGATAGTTTTTCGCCGTATTGATGGCAATACGGTACATCCAGGTATAAAAGGCGCTGTCGCCACGGAAGCGCGGCAGGGCGCGATAGGCCTTGATGAAGGCCTCCTGTGCCACATCGTAGACCTCGCTCTGGTCTCGCACGTAACGGGATATGACCTTGATCACTTTATGCTGATACTTGCGCACCAACAGATCAAAAGCCGTTTTGTCCCCACGCTGAACGCGCTCGACGAGCGCCTGGTCTACATTCTTTTCGCCCATCCGGGCCTATCCTTTTTATCAATTATGTCGAAAGGCAGGCCCGGCCCCTCACCCCGATAGACCGTGGCCTGTACGGATAGTTCGCCGGAACCGGAAGATTTCTTCCGACCGCAAAAAGGCCTGCGACACGCCGGCCCATAATACGCCAATCTTACCAAGTGCTCTATCCGCACGCTCATTCCGGGTTCAGCGATTACCGTGCGGACAGCACAGGAAGTGTGGGCGATAATCAGGGAATCAAGTAAGCTGTGGCGATGAGTCAGCACTTCAGCCACGATATTCTCGTCATTGGCAGCGGCGCCGCCGGCCTCAGTTTGGCCCTGCGTCTCGATCCCGCCATTCGCGTCGCCGTCATCGCCAAATCGAATCTGTCCGAAGGCAGCACCCGCTACGCCCAGGGCGGCATCTCCGCGGTACTCGATCCCGGCGATTCGGTGGAAGCCCATATCGTCGATACCCTCAACGCCGGCGCCGGCCTGTGTAAAGCGGAAACTGTTCGCTTCAGCGCCGAGCACAGCGCCGCACAGATTCAGTGGCTACAGTCCCTGGGCATGCCATTCACCGCCCGTGAAGGCCACGACAACGAATGCCATCTCACCCGTGAGGGGGGGCACAGCCATCGCCGTGTGGCCCACGCCACCGACGCCACCGGGCGGGCACTGGAAGATACTCTGATCCACGCCGTGCAGGCGCGGCCCAACATCGAGGTGTTCGAAAACCACATCGCCGTCGACCTCATCACCGCCACCAAACTGGGCCAGCGACCGCAGCGCGCACTGGGCGCCTACGTGCTGAACCGCGACAGCGGGCGGGTGCAGGTCTTCCACGCCCGCAACGTGGCGCTGGCCACTGGCGGCGCTAGCAAGGTCTATCTCTACACCAGTAACCCGGACGTCTCCACCGGCGACGGCATTGCCATGGCCTGGCGCGCTGGCTGCCGCACCGCCAATATGGAATTCATCCAGTTTCATCCCACCTGCCTCTATCACCCGCAGGCCAAATCATTTCTGATTTCCGAGGCCCTGCGCGGCGAAGGCGCCAAGCTGCTGCTGCCCGACGGCTCCACCTTCATGCAACGCTTCGACTCGCGCGGCGAGCTGGCCCCGCGCGACATCGTCGCGCGCGCCATCGACCACGAAATGAAGCGCCTCGGCGCCGATTGCCTGTATCTCGACATCAGCTTCAAACCAACGGATTTCATTACCCACCACTTCCCCAACATCCACCGGCGTTGCCTGGAATATGGCTTCGACATGACCCGCGAGCCCCTGCCCGTCGTGCCCGCCGCCCACTACACCTGCGGCGGCGTGATGACCGACCTGCACGGCCGCAGCGACCTGGGCGGATTGTACGCCATCGGCGAGACCGCCAGCACCGGTCTGCACGGCGCCAACCGCCTGGCCAGCAATTCGCTGCTGGAGTGCCTGGTGTTTGGCGAGGCTGCCGCCGCGGATATCAATCGGCACTGGCGAGATCACGGCATCCCCGAACAGCTGCCGGACTGGGATGAAAGCCGTGTCAGCGACTCCGACGAACAGATCGTCGTCGCCCACAACTGGGACGAACTGCGGCGCTTCATGTGGGACTATGTGGGCATCGTGCGCAGCAGCAAGCGCCTGCAGCGTGCACAGCGGCGCATCGACCTGCTGACACTGGAAATCGAGGAGTATTACAGCAACTTCAGCATCACCAATGACCTCATCGAGCTGCGTAACCTGGTACAGGCCGCCGGGCTCATCATCCGCTCCGCCCTGCAACGCACCGAGAGCCGAGGCCTGCACTACACCCTCGACTACCCGCACACCGACGACACTCGTCCGCCCCAGGACACCATTCTCACGCCGACGAATTATTCGCCCCAGCCCATAGCCAAACAGCAAGCAGATCAGGCAGAGGATTTAGCCAAAAATCCGGGATGAAATACCTTACGGCTCGTTTTCATTTTTGGTTATATAATACCCCATTGCCCGATACCCATGCTGGCGCTTGTCCCACATTCGCAATAACGCAGGGTGGCCGATATCGACAAAATCGATGATTTTCACATCGGTTTTTGTAGCGTGTTCATGGTGTAGCCTCCCCACATATTGTTGTAGCCGATGTTTGTCAACATAGTTGTCGCCTTAACTTAAACAGCCTGATTTAAGTCAGACTGTTTTTAATCCGGTAATGCAACCATCATCCCATCATAAGTGCGGGCGATGTTCCCCGCTAAATAATATCCAGAGACTTCCTTTTCTATTTTCTCTTCCCCATATTGAACTCGCAGAGCGGCCTTTATAACAGCAAGGACATTGTAAGCAACCAGCGCAACACAAAGCCCGAACAGGGCTGCTTTCAGATAGCCCAACGTATTTATTTCCGAATGTAAATGTGCTTCCAGCTCTTGAAAAAGCGTTTCTATACACCATCGCTTGCGATACAGCTCGGCGATAAGCTTAGCATTGGTCGTGATTTTCGTCAGATTGCTCAGAATGACAATTTCCTTTTCACCGTCACGCGTTTCTGAGTTCAGGATCAGTCAAATTCTGCGGTATTGTCTGCTCTTACCCAGCTCATCAATGATACTAATTCAGTGCTCATATAGCGTTCCAGCACCTGCGTTACCTATTTTTCTTTCTTGACCAAATGCCTCCCACTTAAGCCCTTTATGCTCTCTACATTTTCTGAACATCAGCTAATCCTTTGCTGAAGGGTATTTTGCGGAAATTATTCAGTAAAAAAATACAAATACCAGGACAACTGCTCTTTTAACCACGAAAATCGAATAAATTAGTCACCTTGAAAGGGCTGGGGTAGCAGGGACATCATCGCGAGGATGCGCATCGATACGGATATCGGCAATATTGACTTCGCCAAAATAAAGTCGTGGGTTTTTCATGTGGCGCACCGGGTAAAAATCCTCAACGTTCTATGCAGAAAACTGAAAAAAGCGGTTTTTTGCGGGTTTTCAATGGAAGGGATGTTTTATTATAACTTTTTTCACGCCAAGAATAGAGTTATTTTTTATATTAAATCATGAGGTTAGATGGTTTTCTGACGAACACTAACCAAGTGCCATTCGACTAGAGTCCCGCGACTTTTTTGAATATGAATACCGCCAAAGCTACGGTGTATGTATTTAATCGAGGTATGCGAAAGTAGGGAAAAACCCTAATATAATAGCCCTTATCTACCCGGACGCCCCTAAAAAACATGAAGCCTTAAACAGAGGTTGAACATTTTTAAATAATATTGGTCGTAGTTTTTACTCTCATCATTAACGTTTTTTTTCAGTCGCCCGGCTTTCCTGGTACAGCTATTTTACTTTGTACCCAATCCCAATTATTACGCATCATCGCTACGTACTTAAGGTCTAATTGTCCTGAATCGAGGGGAATAAATGAGCTTCACTAGTATAAATACAGCATATAGAACAGAAGTTTTCGCCATTGCCGAAGCATGTTTCAAAAACAATTCTGAAGATGACTTTAGAAGCATTATTAAAAGTACAGAAAGGATCATTGGGCAAAAAATGAGTGTATGTGGTGTTGGTGAAAAAAACTGTCGCTCTATGAAAGTGATATCGAGTATGAATATCGGTTTCCCAGAGGCCTTTTTCTCAAAAATAGTTGGCTCCTCTGATTGCGTGAAACTTCCATTATTTGATATCTGGCTAGAGAAGCAGTCGCCGCAAATACTGGAGATAAATAATAATATTCATATGCTCTCGACTTCGTACATTGCACTATATAAAAAATATTCAGTACACAATCTTATATCTCATGGCGTACTGGACTTTGGTCAACAATACACTTCATTTTTTTGTTTTGCCAACATGTCAAGAAAAATTGATGACTATCATATATCCTTAATTAAAATGCTTGTTCCGTATCTTCATCTTGCTTATGCACAGCTACCTTCGGTAAAAAAGCATTTGACATCTACTTTTAATGTTTCCCCCTCCGTATCAAGTACATCAGATAGTAATAGGAAATTGCTCACCCCAAAAGAGTATCAAGTGCTATCTATGCTTTTGGAAGGAAGGTCTAACAACAATATCGCCGAAACATTAAGTATTAGCAAATTTACAGTAAAAACCCATGTTCAACGAATTATTAAAAAATGTAATGCGACGAGTCGACAGCATGCTGTTGCCATAGCTCTTGAGTCGAAATTGATTACCTCATGACCAAAATACTCCATTTGGAGGATTGTTAACGAGTAAAGTAGTGTGCATTATCAGGCTCGAGTTAACTGCCAAATGATTTTGAAATTTTTATTTATTGATCGAAAAGATAAAGAAGGTGATGGTGAAAAACCAATGAATTGACAAAATTATTGATTAATAAAAGATCCGAAGTTAAAAACTTCAAATCAGCTAATAAATTATTACAGGGATGCATTAACAGCTTAGACTGTTATTTATCTTATATTTAAATTCACTATATTAAAAAGGAACTGATATGAACATTAATAATGCAAGAGACTTTAATAAAATATCAAATACATCACTGATAAATATTGAGAA
>JALTPW010000049.1 GCA_026999335.1 Chromatiales bacterium | reverse complement strand
TGCCCAAGGAGGGCGGCCGCTTTGACCTGCCCATTGCCTTGGGTATCCTCGCTGCCTCCGGGCAGATCGCCAGCAGAGACCTCGCGCGCTTTGAGTTCCTCGGTGAACTGGCCTTGAGCGGTGAATTGCGTCCGGTACGTGGCGTGTTGCCGGTGGTGATTCAGGTTCGCGAGGCTGGCCGTACTTTGTTGGTGCCAATGGCCAACAGCGCCGAGGCCGGCCTGGTAGAGGATGTCGAGGTACTGGTGGCCGATCACCTGCTGGATGTCTGCGCGCACTTTAATGGCACGCGCCCACTGGCAGCCGCGCAACATAGCGATGACAGTGAAATCCCCGCTACACAGGACGACCTCGCCGATGTGCGCGGCCAACAGCATGCCAAACGTGCCCTGGAAGTGGCCGCCGCCGGTGGTCACAGCCTGCTCATGTGTGGCCCTCCGGGCACCGGCAAGACCCTGCTCGCCAGCCGTCTGCCGGGCATCCTGCCTTTAATGAGCGAGGCCGAGGCGCTGGAGGCTGCCGCCGTCGCTTCCATCAGCAACCAGCCCTTCGACGCCACCCGCTGGCGCCAGCGGGCCTTTCGGCATCCTCATCACACTTCTTCGGGCGTGGCCCTGGTGGGCGGCGGCAGCACGCCACGACCGGGGGAGATTTCCCTCGCCCATCACGGCGTACTGTTTCTCGATGAATTACCGGAGTTCGATCGCCATGTGCTGGAGGTGCTGCGTGAACCACTGGAGTCCGGGCGCATCAACATCTCCCGCGCCGCGCGGCAGGCCGAATTCCCCGCCCGCTTCCAGCTGGTGGCGGCTATGAACCCTTGCCCCTGCGGCTATTTCGGCCACCCCAACGGCCGCTGCCATTGCACCGCCGAGCAGGTCAATCGCTACCGTGCGCGGATTTCCGGGCCGTTGCTGGATCGCATCGACATGCAGATCGAGGTGCCGCCAGTGGCGCGGAAATTGCTGCGCGCCGATGCCGATCCGACAGCGGAAGACTCCGCCTGTGTGCGCCAGCGTGTGGTCGCCGCCCGCGAGCGGCAGATGCAGCGTGCCGGTACCGCCAATGCCACCCTGAACAACCGTGAAGTGGATACTCATTGCCGCCTCAGCGATGCCGATGTGGCCCTGCTGGAGCAGGCCATCGAACAGCTTGGCCTCTCCACCCGTGCCTATCACCGTATCCTCAAAGTCGCACGTACCATCGCCGATCTGGCTGCGGTGGCGGAGATTCACACCGCTCACCTCAGTGAGGCCATTGCCTATCGCCGCCTGGATCGCCCGGTCAATCCTTAGTCGACAGTGCAGGGTGACCGCATAAGCATCCTATAGTGACGACCGAAACAACTTGCCTTCACACACCTTCAATACCCCATACAACAAGCGGCACGGGTAAATCCGATCGCCTAAAGGCGGTGGTTTTAAACCAATATAAAGTCACGCCATCCGCCACAACAATGCCTTCAATACCCCTCGGAATATTCATTGCTTCGTCACAGCGGGCAAGATCTTGCCCGATGATCGAAAACCGGCCTCAATAAAAACAAGCACTTACAAACAAGCGAGCAAGAACTTGCCCGCATCGAGCAAGATCTTGCTCGATTTCGCAGGAGAAAGACGCCGGTTATGCCTGGTTTTTAGGTTAACTCCTTGAAAAATATAAACTATCAAATAATGGCACAGGATTTGTATAGGAGCCTGTTGTCTACGACGCGCACCGCAGCACGCACCGTTGGGACACACGCATACCGCGTAGATCATTTTAACTATTGATAAAAAGGAATTAACACCATGCCAACTCCTGCCTATATCTCGATTGAAGGCGCTACCCAGGGCAACATCACCGCTGGTTCGTTCACCGC
>JALTPW010000048.1 GCA_026999335.1 Chromatiales bacterium | reverse complement strand
TGATCGAGACTCGTGGTTTGGTGCCTGCCATTGAGGCGGCCGATGCCATGACCAAGGCGGCGGAAGTGCGTTTGGTGGGCCGTCAGTTTGTTGGTGGTGGTTACGTTACGGTGATGGTGCGCGGAGAGACCGGCGCGGTGAATGCGGCGGTGCGAGCCGGGGCGGATGCATGCGAGCGTGTGGGCGATGGCCTCGTGGCTGCTCACATCATTGCACGCGTGCATAGCGAGGTGGAGAAAATCCTGCCTAATCCCGAAGAGAAATGAGCGGTATTTTGAGTAATCATAGCTCGATTTGAAACCGAAACGGAGAGTTGGAATGAGCGATATATCAGGTATTGCGTTGGGCATGATCGAGACTCGTGGTTTGGTGCCTGCCATTGAGGCGGCCGATGCCATGACCAAGGCGGCGGAAGTGCGTTTGGTGGGCCGTCAGTTTGTTGGTGGTGGTTACGTTACGGTGATGGTGCGCGGAGAAACCGGCGCGGTGAATGCGGCGGTGCGAGCCGGGGCGGATGCATGCGAGCGTGTGGGCGATGGCCTCGTGGCTGCTCACATCATTGCACGCGTGCACAGCGAGGTGGAGAAAATCCTGCCAGAAAAAGCGGAGGATGATGGTACTCCCAAGCGTGGTTGACGTTTCACAGAGTGGGTGATAGAGGCGGTGCCATCTGGAGTATTTGGCGTTTGTTCAGCGAGTGGTTCGTTTATGTTCACGGATCCAAAATTGACCGGTTATTTGCGCCGTGCTTTGAACCACGAGATGGCAGCTGTGCAGCAATATCTTGCCCATTCAGCGCTTTGTGAATTGTGGGGTATGGATGATTTGGCGGAGATGTTCAAGCATGAGTCCAAGGAAGAGCTTGAGCATGCCAGCCGATTGATTCGTCATATGCTTATGCTGGGTCTCGTGCCCAACAATACGCAATTGCCGACAGTCAGCGCTACACGTAGCTTGAGAGAGATGTGGCTCGCAAATTGGCGGCTTGAGGCGGATATCATCCATTTGTATGCCGAAGCAAGCCAATATTGCGCCAAGGTAGGCGATGAGGAGGCGTATCGGCTCTTTGCCGAGTTATTGCAGGAAGAACGCCATCATCTGCAATGGGTCGAGGCTCAGTTGACTGCTCTGGATGAGAGAGGAGATCAAAATGACCGATGATAAACAACGACAGAGCAGTTCAGAATGGACAGTTCAGGAGCATATACAACTCATGTTTCGCCGCTTCGATTTTTCTTCGTATGACGAAGTGCGAAGCTTCCTAGATGAGTTGGGAGATCTTTCTGAAGAAGAGGGATACTATCCTGATCTGACCTTCAGTCGTACGTATGTCAATGTGACCATAAAGGCCCGTGGAAAGGAGCTTGCTCAAGCAGATTTTAACTTTTCTGCAAAGGTCGATGCGGCGGCCAGTGCGATAGCTGGCCAGCCAATATCCAGGTCTAGTTGATGTCTTGTACCACGTTTTCTGTGGCCAATCTCAAGGGGGGCTGCGGAAAGTCAACGCTGGCCCTTAATTTGGCCGCCGGTTTGATGTTGCGTGGAAAAACGGTTTTGCTGGATGCTGATCCTCAAGGAACATTGGCTCACTGGGCAAACCATGAAGGATTTTCGGGTGTGTCGGATGTCGTGGCAGCAGGGGCATCGGCATCTCTCTTGGTCAGGGAAATTCGATCGGCGAGCGCTGATTACCGTTACGTAGTGGTAGATTGTCCGCCTACGCTAGAGTGTGGCAGGACTGAAGCAGCCTTGAAAATGGCGGATATCGTGCTGATACCTGTGCTCCCGTCTCCCACTGACCTTTGGAGTAGTGCTCACATGGTCGAGGTTGTGCAGAGTGCAAGACGCACGAATCCCGGGTTG
>JALTPW010000047.1 GCA_026999335.1 Chromatiales bacterium | reverse complement strand
GTAATGGTCTTCGAGCCGACCGACTGCCTGCAGGACATTGCTCGCTGATAAAGTGCTGGCGACATCGCTGAACGTGAGTCCGTAAGCCGTTAGTTTTTCCGGATCGATCTCCACTTGGTACTCAGCCTGCTTGCCTCCCATGACTACGACCTTGGCGATGCCATCGATGGATGACAGCAGCGGAACCAGCTGGTATTCCCCAAGATCACGCAGTTGCACCAGTGACTCGGTGTCCGAAGTCAAGCTGTAGGCCGCAACCGGAAATACGGTGGGATCCATGCGGCGCACGGTAAAGCGTGTGTTGGCTGGCAGCTCCGGTAATACCCGGTTGATGGCCGACTCAACCTGTAACATGGCAGCCACCATGTCATCACCCCAGGCGAAATTGATGGACAATTCGGCGCTGCCACGGCTGGTCGTGGAGCGGAGGTCGGCAACCCCGGGGACAGACCGCACCGCCTGTTCAACCTTGCGCGTGACTACGATGACCATCTGGTCTGCTGGTCTGTCACCGGCGTCCAGAGACACTACTACGCGCGGGAAATTTACGTGGGGAAACAGGGCCACTGGCAATTTCAGGGTTGCAGCAATACCGGCCAGTGCCAAAATGGCGACCAGGAAAAGGATGGAGCGGCGGTGAGCCGCTGCCCAGTGCGTCAGGTGCATCAGGGTCTCTCCCGAACAGCCATCCCGTCGGTCAATTCATAGTTCCCTGAGATCACCACCTTGTCGCCCGGAGTCAGTGGACCGTCGATGGCGATGTGCTCACCATCGTCGATGAACTCCGTGACCGAAACCCGCCTGGCTTTACCGGCCTCAACGACGTAAACATAGGCGCGGCCTTTATCTGTCAGTACAGCGCTCCGCGGCACCACCATGCTTTTCCGGGTTATCAGATGCAATCGACCGATCACCCGACTGCCCAGCACCAGCTGGCCGCTTTTCTGTTCCGGAATCGGCGCCAGGATCTCTACTAATCTGGTTTTGGGATCGATCATGGCATGCACCTCGCGTACTTTTGTGCTGATGGAAATGCCAGGCACGAACACAGGGCTGACAATCAAGGGTGTGCCAGGCCGCACGCGGGCAAGGTCTTCCGGCTCGATGCCCAGACGTGCAATCAAGCGCTGCTCAGCGGCAATCAGCATTGCCGTGGTATCGGCCTGGACGCGCTGTCCCTGGGCCAAGTCAAGCCGAGTTATGATGCCGTCCATCGGCGAGCGCAGAGTCTCCTTCTCAACCCCCTGGCTGCGTTGCTTGAGGGCATTCAGCGTGGCCCGAGCGTCCTGAAGCCTCTTTTTTGTGGCATCGAGCTGTGCCGTGGTGGCCAATTGCTCCTCGACCAGCCGCTTGGTCCTGTCCAGTTCACGCTGGGCATAGTCGAGCGCACTCTTGGCCTGCAGAAATTGCATACGGGCTTCTGGCGCCGTGATGATCTCCAGAAGCGGTGCGCCGACCTCGACACGCTGTCCAAGACGGACCCAAACGCGATTGATCAGCCCGGCATGGGGAAGCGAAAGACTGATCACCTGGTCCGGATCAGGTTCCAGCACACCATAGGCCGTGAGGGCTTCTTCGACGCTTTGCTCTTCTACTGCTGCCGTCTCGACCAGCACACTGGGTGTCTCCGCCCGTGCTACATTTACGCAGGGGAGTAACATGACCATTGCCATCATTGCGCCAAACAGACGGTAGCAAAAAAATTTGTTCATGGAGCGCTGTCCGATATCGCGTTGGTGACTGCTGCCGGCGTCGCGGGAAAATCGGGCAGGGCCAACAGTGCTTCGAGCGCGATTCGGTTCTCCCACTCGGCCTGGGTCAGCTTGAGCCGCTCCAGGCGTTTGTTGACCCAGGTGAATTCCAT
>JALTPW010000046.1 GCA_026999335.1 Chromatiales bacterium | reverse complement strand
TCGCATCGCTCAAACAGATTTCCAATACCGGGACACGGCTAAAATTATTCGAACAGCTGGAAGGAAAATTCGCTTTTCAGGCCAGAATGATCACCTTGGTTACAGGGTTTTCGGGATTTTATATGCTGGAGGTCATGAATGCCTGGGAGTGGTATCAGAGTCTACAATTTTGGTGGCTGCATCTGATGACACTTATCTGGTTTATCTTTACTGTTGTTCTGTTTGTACTTGAGCCGCTGTTTTTGCATCGTTGGTTTCACCAGCGGGCAACACAGGATAGTGACAAGGCCTTTGCGTTGCTCCATAGAATGCATAAAATACTGCTGACGCTTAGTCTGCTTGCCATCGTTGGCGCAGTCGCCGGTGCACATGGAGTCCGGTTTTTCCAGGAGCCTGTCGGCTGAGGTGAGGAACGAACCCCAACATAAATAAAATGAGCATACCTGACTATTCCATCAGGTTGATAGGATGTTGCGCCCGGATGCTTGGTGGTTGGTTTTAAACCGATGTATCGGGCTATGCATTGCCCCACAGATTCAACTCGATAGTACGGTGTGTTGCAACGAATGGTTATCGGCAGACAAGAACTTGAAAACACCGACCGGGGCAAAGGACAAGACTTGCTGCCGATTGCGGATCACTCACCAGAATAAATTGATTTTGACCACGTCATACCCCCAAGGGCGCCTCCCCCGGAGCGCCACGCCAGCCACCCAGCCTCCGGGCAAAGGTAGCCAGCCGGAAATAATGGTTTGGATACTTTTGCGGAGGTTTTTTTATGAGCGGGTTAACCCTGATCACCACAATCATGTGGATGTTGGCTCTAGTTTGGTTCAATCCGCTGGCAGCGGAAGATATGTCCGGAGATGCCGTTGAACTGCGTGACGTAGTCATCACCGGCACCCGTACCGAAAAACCGGTGCTAGAGGCGCCGGTGCGCACCGAGGTGGTAAACCGCAAAGAGATCGAAAATACCCATGCTCGCGATCTGAAAGAGGCGCTGGAGGATGTGCCCGGCCTGCTAATCAAACCCAACCAAAAAAGCGGCTTTGTTGCCTGGTTACAGGGGCTGAACTCTGACCGGGTGCTGGTGATCATTGATGGTGAGCCCATCAGCCCCAGCATCGGTTCCTCGGTCGACCTCAGCCAGATCGGCACGATGGATATCGAGCGCATTGAGATCGTCAAGGGCGCCACCTCGGCGCTTTACGGCAGCAACGCCATGGGAGGTGTCATCAATATCATCACCCGCAAGCCTTCTAAGCCATTGCGTTATCAGTTGAGTCTAGATGGTGGCAGCTATGATGATAAAAACCTGAGCGGTGACGCCAGCGATCTCAGTGCCCGTCGCCTGGCGAGCAATCTGACCATCATGCGCTCTGCCGGATACCTGCAATTCAACGCTGACCTGCGCGATAAGGACGGTTATACCCTCGATCCAAACACCTTTCCTTCAGAAGGTGAAGAAGGTACTAAAGCCAATCTCAGCCTGCGCCTAGCCTGGACGCCGGATGACAAAACCGAAATTTATATTGCTCCGCGCTATTACCGGGAGAAGATCAGTAACAACGTTCTTTCAGACTTTATTCCCGGAGTCGGCGAACTCAAGAAGAAAAAAAATGAAGATGCCAGTCGCTTCGGCACCACGCTGGGAGTCGAACGCACACTGGATAACGGTGGCCGGCTGCGTGGTTGGCTGCTGCGAGAAAACTGGCGTGACGTCACCCAGCAAGATGTCATCACCACCCCGGAGATAGAGCTGCAGCGCACCGCAGAGATCGATACTTATCGCGCCGAGCTGCAGTGGGATCAGCCATGGGGTGAGAACCACATTTTCACTTCGGGGCTATTGCTCGGCAGGGAG